>DATKEJ010000371.1:0-7961 GCA_035512315.1 Rhodothermales bacterium
GCCCGCGCCAAGCATCACGAGTATGACCGCCGCGGGAAGCACCTCCGGTACCAGGGACTCACGTTCTGGTCGCCCAACATCAACATCTTCCGGGACCCCAGGTGGGGCAGAGGACAGGAGACGTACGGCGAAGACCCGTTCCTGACCGGAGCGCTGGCCGTCCAATTCATCCGCGGATTGCAGGGAGACGACCCGAACTACCTCAAGACAGTGGCCACGTCGAAGCACTTCGCCGTGCACAGCGGTCCCGAGCCCGATCGTCACCATTTCGATGCGCGCGTAAGCGAGCGCGATCTGCGGGAGACCTACCTGCCGCACTTCGAGCGGACCGTCCGTGAGGCCGACGTGCGCTCCTTCATGTGCGCCTATAACCGCGTCGGAGGCGATGCGGCCTGCGGAAGCTCGTACCTGCTGGACGAGATTTTGCGCGGAGAGTGGGGATGGGATGGATACGTCGTCTCCGACTGTTGGGCGCTCGACGACATTTTCCTGAACCACAAACTCGTCGAAACACCCGCAGAGGCCGCGGCGATGGCATTGAAAGCCGGCACGGACCTCGACTGCGGGACCAATGTGTTTCCTTATCTCGTCGAGGCGATTGAGTCAGGAATGGTGGAGGAGGCGGACATTGACCGCGCCGTCAAGCGCCTGTTCACAGCTCGTTTCCGGCTTGGGATGTTCGATCCACCCGAACGCGTCGAGTACGCTCAGATTCCGTACTCGATCCTGGATTCCGGTCATCACAAAATGGTGGCGAGAGAGGTCGCGCGGCAGTCCATCGTTCTCTTGAAAAACGACGGCCTGCTGCCGCTGCCAAAAGACCTCGGTAAGATCGCAGTGATCGGTCCGAACGCCGATCAGTGGCTCATGCTGCTCGGAAATTATAACGGTGTTCCAAGTGATATCGTCACGCCACTTCGAGCAATACATGAGGCAGTTGGTGAACAGACCGAGGTGGTTTTTGCCCAAGGGAGCGAGACGGCGACCGGCTCGGAGCTCCACGAGACGGTGCCTTCAAACGTACTGTTCGGTCCCGATGGCCAACCCGGACTCCACGTGGAGTACTACGCCGGCGTGACGATAGAGGGTGCGCCCCTCTTCACCGGCCGCGACGCGACACTGGACGCCAACTGGCACGACGCGGCTCCGCGCGACGACCTCGACGACGACGATTTCGGCGTGCGATGGACCGGCATCCTGAAGCCCGAAGTGACCGGAGCATACAGCCTCGCCGTCATCTCGACGATGCGCTTCGAGTTCTTCCTTGACGACGAGCTCGCCCTCCGTTCGTCCTACAACTATCGGGACGAATACGGCGATCCGCGGCAAGGACGCCCAAAGCTGATCGAGCTCGAGGCCGGTCGGGAGTACAGAATCCGCCTGGATGCCCACGAGACGTACTCGGATGCCATGGTGCAGTTCGTCTGGGCGCCTCCACGGCCCGATCTCGAGGAGGAGGCGGTGGCGGCCGCATCCGGCGCCGACGCCGTGATCCTGACGCTCGGTCTGACGCCTCGCCTCGAGGGCGAGGAGATGCCGGTGCACATCGAAGGATTCGAGGGAGGCGACAGAACCCGAATCGATCTTCCGGACGTCCAGCAGCAGCTCATGAAACGGATCGTGGCCTTGGGCAGACCGACGGTTCTTGTATTGCTGAACGGCAGCGCGCTCGCGGTAAATTGGGCCCAAGACAACGTGCCGGCGATCGTCGAGGCCTGGTATGGTGGACAGGCAGCCGGTACGGCCATCGCGGACGTAATCTTTGGAGACTACAATCCCGCCGGACGTCTTCCTGTCACATTCTACCAGTCCGTCGCCGACCTGCCGCCGTTCGAGGACTACAGCATGTCCGGCCACACCTACCGTTTCTTCGAGGGGGAGCCGCTCTATCCATTCGGTCATGGTCTCAGCTACACGACGTTCGAGTACTCGAACCTCCAAACGAACCAGGAGAGCATTGCGCGGGATGGTGAGATCACGGTGACCGTCGACGTGACGAATACCGGATTGCGCTCCGGAGACGAGGTCGTGCAGCTCTACGTGCGGTACCTCGAATCGGACGTCGATCGGCCCGTCAAGGAGTTGAAGGGATTTGAGCGGATATCGATCGATCCCGGCCACACCGAATCGGTCGAGTTCAAGGTGCCCGTCCGGGAGCTGGCGTACTGGGACGTTGACCGCAAAGCGTGGATCGTCGAGACGAAGCCCGTCGCGATCCAGGTGGGGGCCTCGTCGGCAGACATCCGGCTCAGCCGGGAGATAAACGTAGAGTAAGCGACCAGCGCATGAAACTCTTCAATACCACGTCCGGCCCGGTCGTAGAGGCCGCAAACGAGTTCCACCAGATACCCGAGTCGTTTACATGGGATATCCTGTTCAACGCGCCGGATCTGCACGACCTGCTGAGGCGGGGCATTGCCGAGTGCTCCGTCCGCGGCGCGCCGGAGGCAGCCGAAATCCTTGCTCCGATCTCGACGCAGGAGGTATGGGCGGCCGGTGTGACGTACTTGCGGAGCAAGAAGGCGCGAATGGACGAGGCGAAGGATACCGGCGGCGGTGACTTCTACGATCGCGTCTACGCCGCGGACCGGCCCGAGCTGTTCCTGAAGGCCACGCCCCATCGGGTGTCCGGGCCTGGACAGCCCGTGCGGATCCGCTACGACTCGACGTGGAACGTCCCGGAGCCCGAGCTCGCGGTCGCGGTCAACAGCCGCGGCGAGATCATCGGCTACACGATCGGAAACGACATGAGCTCGCGCGACATCGAGGGCCAGAATCCCCTGTACCTGCCGCAGGCCAAGGTCTACGACCAGTGCTGCGGGCTGGGGCCGTGCATCCTGGTCAAAGATGAACCGCTCCCTCCCTCCACGGCAATCCAAATCTCCATCGAACGAGACGGCGAGACGGTATTCGAAGGCAAGACGTGCCTTGAGTCGATGAAGCGCACGCCTGACGAACTCGTCGGCTATCTCTTTCGGGACAACAGTTTTCCGACCGGATGCGTGCTCTTGACCGGTACGGGCGTCGTGCCGCCCGATTCGTTCACGCTGCATCCGGGTGATCGCGTCAGCATCCGGATTGATTCGATTGGGACGTTGTTGAATACGGTGGTGCGGGGTAGGGACATGCCGTCAGGCATGTCCTGATGAATGAATAGGGTGGCATCTTCTCCCGAGGGCGACCTCCCCCGGCTGCGCGCCGACGATGGAGGTAACCATCCTTCCGAAGTGATTCTCGGCGCTTAGCCGCCCCCTCCAGCGGGGGACCACGCCGCCCGGAGTCGGCTGCTTGCGAACATTGCCGGGCAGGCCGACGCTTCAGCGGTTGCACCAACCGAATCGAGTACGTTGGGCTTTGGCCTGCCCCTACGGAACTGCCATCTGCCATCTGCCATCTGCCATCTGCCATTTTCCATCCACCATCCTCCAAATCCCCAACGGGTTCCCATCCTTCAACTCATCCGGCAGCATTTCTGAGGGGAAATTCTGGTAGCAGATTGGCCGGACGAAACGGCGGATGGCGGCCGTTCCCACAGACGTCGATTCCGGCGCCGTGGTCGCGGGATACGGACCACCGTGCTGCATCGCATGGCCGACCTCAACACCCGTCGGGAAACCGTTGAAGATCAACCGCCCGACCTTCTGCTCGAGCACGTCAATCAACTCGACGTTGTCGGCAAGGTCCTCGTCAGTTCCGTGGATCGTGGCTGTCAAGTGGCCGCGGAGAGTGCGGGCGACCTCCAGCAATTCGCCCTGGCTTCGGCAAGAGACGACGAGCGTCGACGGGCCAAACACCTCCTCCGCGAGATCCGGATTCGTGAGGAGTGCGTCTGCCGTGGTTTCCAAGAGACACGGCGCGCCGACGGTTGGGCCATCTCCTTCGACCTGACCCCGGGCTATCACCTCGACTCCCTGCGTCGTCGCGAGGTGGTCGACACCGGACTTGTAGGCGCCGGCGATGGCTTCCGTAAGCATGGTGCCTGGGGAAGACGCCGCGACATTTTGTCCGAAACCGGTTACGAAGTCTGCCGAGGCGTCGGATCTACTCACGACCACGAGTCCTGGATTGGTGCAGAATTGGCCCACGCCCAGCGTCACGGAGCCGGCCAGTGCCTCTGCGATGTCCGCCCCGTGTTCACCGAGTGCCCCCGGAAGAATGAAGACCGGGTTCACGCTTCCCATCTCGGCGAAAACCGGAATCGGCTCCTCGCGGGCGTTGGCCGTGTCGAAGAGCGCTTTGCCACCTCGGAAAGAGCCGGTGAATCCAACTGCTTTAATCAGCGGGTGGCCCACGAGATTCTGGCCGACTTCTACCGACGCTCCATGCACCATCGAGAAAACGCCGTCGGGCATGCCGGTCTCGCGCGCCGCGCGCGCGATTGCTCCTGCAATCAGATCGGATGTGCCGGGATGTGCCGGATGGGCCTTCACGACGACAGGACAGCCCGCCGCCAACGCCGAGGCCGCGTCGCCGCCGGCTACCGAAAATGCGAGTGGGAAATTACTCGCGCCGAACACGGCCACGGGTCCAAGCGGGATGAGCATTCGTCGCAAATCGGGGCGGGGGATGGGAGTGCGGTCTGGCAACGCAGGGTCAATGCGTGCTTCGACCCAGGAGCCTTCTATGAGAACCTCCGCGAACAGCCGCAGTTGATTCACCGTGCGACCGCGCTCGCCGGTCAGTCGTGCGGCGGGGAGGCCCGTCTCCAATCCGCAGCGCTCGATCAGCGTGTCGCCGAGAGCCACGATCCCCTCTCCGATGCGTTCGAGAAATTCGGCCTTTCGCCGGCCGGACGTCTTTCGGTATGATGCAAAGGCGGAATCGGCTGCCCTCGCCGCCTGATCGACCTCCTGCTCAGAGGCATTCGTGTATTCCGGCTCGAGAGCGGCTCCAGTCGCCGGGTTGACCGCCGTAAAGGTTCTTGGTGAAGACATAGTAATGGGTCCGACTTGAATCGAAGGGGTTTGAGTCTAAGGATACGAAACGCGTCGCGATCGCCAGAAACCGGGTGCCGCGTTCTGACTTTCCGTTCTTCCTCTGGATTTCAGGCGAAGCTAGTTCCTATTCGAGTTCGAGGGCGACGAGTGCCTTTGGCGGAAGCTTGACGACCAGGTGATCGTCCATCAAACTCGCTCCTCCAAATGGTGCCGGCGCGACGTTGTCGGGGTCGTCGAACGTATTGTGCGCGGTCATCGCATCGGCGGTTAGGATGCGACCCGACACCTGAGAGAGCGTCCCACCGCGAAGCGAGACCTCGACCGTCCGGCCGCTGTGCGGATCAAAATTCGCGATCGTAACGAGTACCCGTCCCTCATCGTTGATGGAAGCCGATGCGTTCAGCGCCGGGATGGTTGTCTCGCCGTAGTTGTACGCGCCCTCGTCGAGGACAACCGGCAGCAGGGTGGCGTCCTGATGACCCTTGAACATCTCGAAGACGTGGTAGGTCGGCGTTACAATCAGCTCGTCGCCCTGGGTCAGGATCATCGCCTGGAGCACGTTTACGGTCTGCGCGATGTTGGCCATCTTGACGCGGTCGGCATGACGGTTGAACGCGTTCAGCGAGAGCGCCGCGACCATGGCGTCGCGCAGCGTGCTTTGCTGGCGGAGGAAACCCGGATTCGTGCCCGGCTCGACGTCGTGCCACATGCCCCACTCGCCGACTATGAGCCAAACCCGTTTCTCCGGGTCGTACCGATCCATGATCGCCGCCTGTGCCTTGATCGCTTCGTCGATGACGAGGCCCTTCCGGATGCCTTGGATCCAATCGGCTTCCTCAAAATCGACGGCCGAGCCCTTCTCCTGCCAGGTACCGACGACCGTGTAGTAATGCAGGTCCAGCCCGTCGATCATGTGCCCGGCGTCTCGCATCATCACCTCGGTCCACTTCATCATCTCCTCGGAGTGATACGGGCCGGTGGCGACCCTGAAGGGCTGCAGATCACCGTATCGATGCAGGTACGTGGCGAAGCGCTTGTACACGTCGGCGTAGTACTCGGCGTCCATATTGCCGCCGCATCCCCAGCTCTCATTGCCGACGCCGAAGAAACGCACGTTCCAGGGTTCGGCGCGTCCGTTTTTGGCGCGGAGATCGGCCATTGGACTCGGTCCCGGATGATTCAGGTACTCCCACCAATCCGACATTTCCTTGACCGTGCCGCTGCCGACGTTGCCGACCACGATGGGCTCGGAATCGAGCGCCGTCACCAACTCCATGAATTCATGCGTTCCGAAGCTGTTGTTCTCGGTGACGCCTCCCCAAAGCGTATTGACGATCGTCGGTCGTTCGGCGCGCGGACCGACGCCGTCTTTCCAGTGGTACACGTCGGCGAAGCAGCCGCCCGGCCAACGAACGTTCGCCGGTTTGATCTTGCGGAGCGCCTCGACGACAGGTTTGTTGAGACGCCAGCCTCCGGCGCCGTCCTCGACCCAAAAACCTCCGTAAATGCCGTGCCCTAGATGTTCGGCGAAGTGGCCGTAGATGTGCCGGTTGATGACCGGTCCCGGCGTGTCGAGGTTCACGACCATGTGGGACGCCGGGGCGTCTTGTGCGGTCACAGCGGCCGGCGCTGCCAGCATCATCGAAAACGCGACGGCCGAAAACGCCACGCGCATTCGGTTGAACTGCAAAATCTCCATGAGCGGACTGTTTGGGGTGAGCTTGGGGAGAACGAAACTTGAGATCGTGTGCCCGTTTAGCGTTTAGCGTTCAGCGAATCCGTACTCTGTTCTAGTTAATGGAAGAGCGTGAGATCGACCGCTTCCGCCATTTCGTGGTGTCCGAGTTCGCTGGGATGCAGGAAATCGCCGTCGTGGAGGCCGGCCGCCATCCGAATCGGGTTGTCGGGATCACGCATGGCCGCATCCAGGTCTATGACGGCATCGAAAGCGCCGCTCGTTCGGATCCACTCGTTGACGGTTTGCCGGGCCTCCTCGTTTCCAGGTGAGTAATAGAAGGAATCGCCGAACGGCATGATCGTCGCGCCGTAGACGAGGATGTCTTGTGCGTGTGCGTTGACGATCATCTGCTCATACGCGGCAATTAGATCCTGAGCCACGATCCGGGCGTTGGCGCCGGAACCCCCGATATCGTTGACGCCCTCGAGAATGATCAGCCAGCGAACGCCGGGCGGAGTGAGGACGTCCCGTTCGAAACGGTTCAACGCAGATGGCCCGAGGCATTGACGGAGCACACAGTTGCCTCCGATTCCGGCGTTGAGCACGGCGACGTTCTTCGTGCGGTCATCCGCCTGAAGTCGCCTCGCAAGCTCGTCGGGCCATCGGTTCTGCATGTTCGTTCCCGAGCCGCGCCCGTCGGTGATGGAGTTGCCAAGCGTCACGATCGCCGAAGCATCCTTCCTGAGGACGTCGAGACTCGAAATGATGTACCAATGGTCGGTCTTGATTGAACTGGCGAAGACCGAATCGGAGACGGCATCGCCGCGGACGATATAAGACGTTGTTCGGGAGCCCGGGTGGCCCGTGATGATGGTGGACGACAGAGCGCCGAACTGGATGGTAATTGCGACGTCCGACAACGGCTGCAATGGAAAGGAGAAGGGGTCGGAGATCACCTCGTCTCCGGGCTGGATCACGACGCTCGCACTTCCATCGAACGAAAGCGCGACCTGAGTCGACGGATCGATGGCCCCGCCGCCCCGTGATGCGGCCAGGTTAGCGGCCACCAATTCGACCGTGGACGTTCCGAACACGTTCGAAAAGCCGGCCCGGAGGCGATCGCCGCCGAGCGAAACGTGAACGACCTGACGAACTGTGTTACGCGCCAGGCCCGGCGCGGGCGGAAGGTTGCCCGGCTCGGTCACCTGGACCGCCGTCATCCAGGTGCCGACCCACTCCTCACGGGTTTCCTCGAGCAGGCGCTCGATGAATGACTTTGCGTCGATGGTGCAGGAGGTCAGAATGAGAGCAAATGCGACTACGAATCTCACTGGGTTCACGGCGTC
>DATKEJ010000372.1:0-5364 GCA_035512315.1 Rhodothermales bacterium
GTCCGGATGCAACGGCATCACCATTTATGCCGATCAATGAAAACGCCGAGTCCGTGAACTCGACTTCCTGCGGAAGGGGCACGACGGGAACGATGCGTTCCTGCGCAATGGCGGAAAGGGAAGGCAGTAAGACAATCAGAGACAGTAAGCCACGCGATCGACCCGTTGAGGTCGAGACAGGCCGGCGAAATGCCGTGTCACGGTATTCAGGATGCTGCATGTTCAGGTCTGTTATGTCTAAAGTTCGAGGTCACTCCCTCGGCGGCCATACACCGGCCAGCCACTCCGCCGAAGTGCGGTATGCTGCTTCGATATCCCCTATACGCGACTCGGCGCCTCCGACGTCGATCCCGATATGCCCCTTGAATCGGGTGGTTCCGATTGTCTCGAAGAACAGGGTCCAGTCGATCGCGCCGTCTCCTGGAACGAGGTGTTCCACCCTGTCGCCTCGATTGTCTGAGAGGTGAACGTAGTCCAACTCGCCGGCCAGGCGGTGCAACGCCAGTATCGGGTTGTCCTTCAGCGCAAACAGGTTTGCCGTGTCGAGATTGAACCTGAGATTGTCGCGATCGACCGCGTCGCGGAAAAGCAGAAACCCGTCGACCGTACTCGATAGTGCGCCGAGGCAGGGATGGACCTGATAAGTCAGCCCATAGCGGCCGGCAATGTCGCACGCTTCGGCATAGGTCAACGTGAGATCCTCCCAGTATCTGCCCCATTCAAGGTCACGCGGCAAGCTGGCATTTCGAAGAACGTCCTCGTCGTAGTGTCGAGTCACAGGGATGCCTTCGGGAAACCGGTATGGCGGGATCGGCGCGTTGTCTAGAATGCCGAACGAGCCCAGTGTTGAGGCGATCTCACATCCCTTCTCGAATAGTCCGAGGTAGTGCCGGCGCTCATCGTGATCCTGCGACGACAGCCCTGGAAGGACGGCGCAGAAGTAGGGTACCTCCAGCTCCATCCGCTTCAAGGCAGCGGCTATCTCGTGGCGTATCTCGAACACTTCACCGAGGTGCCGCTCGTGGATTCCCTCGAGCTCGACGGACTGGAACCCGAGGTCCTTCATCTCACGGAGGAAATTCGTCGTCCCCGCCGCGGCAGGAGGATACCCGTATTTCGTGATCGGGTAAAGAAAACAGCAAACGATGGAAGAATCGTACACAGGCGCCTCCGATCAAAGGCTGGCCAGACCGACGACGCCGATCCCAGCCATCGCGACTGAAAAGGCGAAGACAATCCCAAGCATGACGTTCATCGCAACCGTAGGTCGATACTCTCCCATGATGGAGTCGCGATTGAGCAGGATGACCATCAGGATGATGATCAGGGGCGTAGCGAGCGTCAATAGCGCCTGCGATACGATCATGACCAAGACAGGTCTCCCTCCGAAAATGGGAACCACGAATCCAAGCGCCAGCACCGACGCCACAAAGATCCGAGACTGCACGGACTGTAGATTTCTAGGCGTGTTGTTGTAGTCGGCGAGAAGCCAGGGCCCCAGGATGGCGATCGGAAACAGTGACGACAAGCCGGCGCACACGATCCCCGCCACAAAGACCGAAATGGCGAAACGCCCGGCGAGCGGTTCGAGCAGACGAACCATATCGATCGCGTTTTCGACGAGAAGGCCCCGGGGATGCAGCGTTCCGGCGGCGCTGGCCATGATCGCTACACTGAGTACGAACATGACGATAACGGATAGGAAAGCGTCGCGGCGCTCGATCCGCAGATCGGCGGCCGTCCAGCCCTTCTCCTTGACGAGGATCGAACGGACAACATAGAGGACTCCACCCATCGTGGTTCCAACCATCCCCGCGATGAGCAGCGGTGCGTTCGAGCCTTTCGGAATCCGTGGGACGAGACCGGCAATGATTTCGGCCGGATCCGGCTCGACCATGAACATTGTCAGGACAAAGCTGATGCCCATCAACCCGACGAACAGCGCCAAAATCTTCTCGAAGATGCGGTACACGCCATTCCAGAAGATCGCGTAGAGTATCCCGACAAAGAGAAAGGTCATGGCAACCGTATTGAATCCCTCCCCGGAGGATGTGAGGGGCCGCGACCATTCCTGCACAGTCTGCGTAACGATCGCCATGACCCCCATGCTGGAGGCGTACTCGGAAAGCAGCAGCGTGAAGAGCACGAAACGGGCAACGCCCTGGCCGAAGTGTTTCTTGAAGCTGTATAGCGCGGTCTCGCCGGTAACCGCCGTGTAGCGACCAAACGCAATGATCAGAAAGAACGTGAAGATGCACGACAGCAGGAGCGGCCAGACGAGGACCATGCCGTACTCGGCGCCCGTGGCAGCCATCGTCGTAATACTGCCTGTACCGATGTTGTACCCGACGAGGAACAACCCCGGCCCTATCACCGCCAGAATTGCAGACAATTTCTTCATCGATCCGGCAGGATGACGAGCAATTCGTGAATGACTGAAACGTTTAAGCTATCTTGCCGGGAGAATGTAAGGATTGTATGGATGCTCCAAAAGCACGGAAGCCGACGGTCAAGAGCGTAGCCATCGAGGCGGGCGTGTCGATCGCTACGGTTTCCGCAGTGGTCAACGGAGCGACCTGGGTACCCGAGGGCACGAGGCTGCGAGTCGAAGCGGCCGTTCAACGACTTGGCTACCGGCCCAATCGTCTCGCCCGCGGGCTCAAAACAAATCAGAGCTACACAGTCGGCGTGATCGTCTCCGACATCACGAATCCGTTTTTCACCGAGATTGTGAGGAGCCTGGGCCTGACGCTCAACCGGCTCGATCGAAACCTTGTTCTGTGCGACTCCGACCATCAGTTCGAGCTTGGCCGCAAGAACTTCATGATGCTGCTCGAGAAGCAGGTCGACGGCATCGTCCTTATTGGAGACACGGTAAAGGATGAACTCCTTGCCGAGCACATCGCAGCGACGGGATCGGCGCCCGTGATCGCCATCGAACGAGACTACGACCGGCCCGACGTTAGCCGGTTTCTTGTGGATGCGCGTCGCGGAGCGCGGGAAGCGACTCGACACCTTCTGGAACAGGGATACGAGCGCCTGGCCATGATCTCCGGTCCAAGCGAAGGACCGGGAAGCACGACATTCAGCCGAACGGAAACGATCGAGGGATTCACCTCGGAGCTCCTCGCCTGGGGCTTCGACGTCGATCCGAAAATGATCGTCGC
Organism: Rhodothermales bacterium; assembly: GCA_035512315.1. Lineage (GTDB taxonomy): Bacteria > Bacteroidota > Rhodothermia > Rhodothermales > DATKEJ01 > DATKEJ01. Next base: position 3,168 of record DATKEJ010000372.1, read on the forward strand.
AGGAAATTATCGATACGACGGCGGCAGGGAGGCCATGGAAATCCTCCTCGGACGCACGCATGCCCCGGATGCCGTGTTCGTCGATAACGACCTTATGGCGCTCGGGGCAATGCAAGTGGCCCGAGAACACGGCCTTCTCATTCCGAAAGATCTGGGGATTGTGGGCTTCGACGACATCCCGGGTGCAGCGCTCGCATCGATCCCGCTCACGACGTTGTCGGTACCGAGAGTCGAGATTGGAGAGGCCATCGCGAATCATCTTCTCGACCGCATCGCCGATCCGGAGACTTGCCCGCCCGTGCGACGGTTCTTCAAAACACGTCTCGTCGTTCGCATGTCCTCGACCCGTCTGCAGGATCATCCCGCGAAGTCCCAGTCGTCGATTCTGAAACAGGAATGAAACACAACCTTGACAAAGGACTTTCCGGTCGAGTAGCTTCTACCATGCTGTTCAGGAGGAGCCATTTGGCGCCTGTGAATACTTAAACGTTTAACCCTTGAGGTGTTACGGGGCCATTTTCCCGAAACTGACCTCGCTTTCACCACGACAATTCGGTGTGAAACCTGACGAGATCACAATAGAACGGCAACGACGAGCCGGGCTTCGACGTCGTGCATCTGTCCTAGCGACATTCGTTGCTCTCGGTTCAGTGTGCCTCTGTGCCGTGCCTGCCGCTGCGCAATCCGGGACGATCGCGGGCGAAATCGTCGACGCGCAGACGGGGGGCAGCCTGCCCGGCGCTACCGTTCGGATCGACGGAACGTTATTCGGAACGGCCGCGGACCTGGAAGGGCGATTTCGTCTCCCGGGAATCCCGGCAGGACCCGTCGTGCTCATTGTCTCTTACGTGGGATACGATACCAAAGAAGTCAGCGTCGACGTCCTTTCAGGGGATCGCGTGAACGCCAAGATCGCACTTGAGGCCGAGGTTGTGAGGGGTGAGGAAGTCATTGTCACCGCGCAGTTGGTCGGCCAGACTCAGGCGATTAACAGCCAGCTCTCGTCGAACACGATCGTGAACGTGGTGGCTCCCGAGCGCATCCAGGAGCTTCCGGACCAGAATGCGGCGGAGGCGGTGGGACGACTCCCGGGCGTCTCCATTCAGCGTGACGCCGGTGAGGGCACAAAGGTCGTGATCCGGGGCCTGTCTCCTAAGTTCAATGCAATCACGGTCAACGGCGAGCGTATCCCTTCGACCGACAGCGAAGATCGCTCGGTCGACTTGAGCATGATCTCCCCGGACGTGCTCGCGGGTATAGAGGTCTTCAAGGCGCTCACGCCTGACAAGGATGCCGACGCCGTCGGAGGTTCGGTGAACTTCGTCATCCGAAAGGCCCCCGACGGTCGTAAGGGGTCTCTTTTGGCCCAGGTAGGATACAATGACCACGAGAGTGCGTACGGCCAGTTCAAGGGAAGCGCGTTCATCAGCGATCGCTTTCTCGATCAACAGTTGGGCGTCCTGCTTACCGGCAGTGCCCAGCGCGCGGATCGCAGCTCCGACGTGATCGACGTGGAGTATGAGTTCATTCGCGGACCTCGAGAGGGTGAGGAGCATGCCCTGATCAATGTCGGCAAGCTGAACCTGGCCGATCGCCTCGAGACCCGCGACCGGTACAGCGCCAGCGCAACCCTCGATTACCAGCTTACCAGCGGCGGCTTGCTCTACAATTCCTTTTGGGGCCGGACCGACCGAGAGGAAATTCGACGGCGCAAGCGCTATCGCGTTTCGGATGGCCGTACCGAGTACGAACTGCGGGATCAGAGTATCGACATCACCCTCCTCACGAACTCGCTCAGCGGATGGCATCATGTGGGAATGTTCGACGTAGAGTGGCGGACCTCACTCTCGCGAACCAGCAGGCATGTCCCGTTTGCCCATACGGCTCGTTTTCAGGAGCTGGCCGCGTTCAACAACGATCTGATCGACGATCAGGGTCCGCAGATCATCCCTAATGGCGCCAAGCTCGATCTCGATAGAACGTGGTTCCAGTTCGCGACCCAGGCCACCGAAAACGTCGCCGATCAGGACGTCACCGGCCAGCTTGATCTCAAGTACCCGTTCGGGATCGGCAACTCGATCCGCGGTTTCATTAAGGCAGGAGCCAAGTACAGGGACAAGACCCGCGATCGTGATCGAAACGAACTGCAAACCCCGTTCGCTGAGGTCGACAACATCGGGCAGGACAATCCCGACCT
>DATKEJ010000373.1:0-3165 GCA_035512315.1 Rhodothermales bacterium
AACCTCCCGGTCATCTACCACTACGCGGGCCTCTCCACGGGCGTACCCACGCTGGAGCAGATCATCTGGCACCCGTTCGACGACGATTCGCGGAAGTTCAACCGACGGGACCCCATCAGCACAGACGAGGAGGTCGAGTTCACCGGCATCGCCACGTTGCACGATAACCGTATCTACGTTTCCAGGCGCGGACCGGTAAACCTGACGACAACGACCGTCCTCCCCCACAACACCATCATGGAGTTCTCCACAGAGGGCGTCAACACGCAGTCGATCGTCGCTCTGAACCCGAACTTCCCGAGCCTGCGAAGTGCCGTCAATCCGTCGGACGTGCTTGGCTACTTTCAGCCTCCCCAGCGAAGCAGTTCCACTCCGGATGACCGATTCCTGTTAGCCCAGGAATCGTCGAACGGGTTCGAGATCCGGTTTTCGATCGTGGCCATCTTGCCGGTCGTAACCTCAAACGGAATCGAGTATAGACCCGACACGCGATTCCTGAACTCGGTCGGCGATCCAAACCGCGGAGACGGGTGGCTTTTTGAGGAGTTCAAATTCGAGCGCCCCGTGGATCTGGCCATGGCCGGAGATGAAACCGGCTACATCTTCGTGCTGGATGCCGCAAAGGACAGCCTGTTCGTGTTCACCGGCGACGGGATCGAAGGCGTTGCCCCGCCACCGGGCGCAGGATCGTCGCGTCCGGTCGTGGTCTCGTTCGGTGGAACGGGAAGCGGCGCCCTTCAGTTCAGAGGCCCCCAGGGCGTGGCATACGCCGAGCAAATCGTCTACGTAGCGGATACCGGCAACAATCGGATATCGAGGTTTCAGTTGAATACGGACTTTGAATAGTCCGTGGTCCGAAGTCCGACCCTTGTTCGGGTGACGTCGGACCCTTCGAGCTCAGTCGCCCCGATCGTGCGTAACCCCTACGCTCCTTCGCGTTCTTTGCGGCTTGGCGTGAGAAAGTATTAGTCTGACGACAGAGGCTCACGGAAGTCTCACCGTGATCTCATCTACCGAGAACCGCTCCGTCACCGGCGTTTCGGCGGGATACCCATACCAGAACATCCCGACCAGCGTCTCCGACTCTTCATCAGCGCCGATCAGTTTGAAGAACTCCGTGTGGCGTGTCACGGGCCCTGTGCCCCATTTCGAACCGATTCCCTGGGACCACAGGTCGAGGAGAAGATTCTGGATGGCGCACGCGGTCGCGGCGTAATCCTCCGCGAACCGCTGCTCGTCGGGTGAGCGGCGGCAGGTCACGACGAGCCACGCAGGCATCGACAGCCAGCGCTGCAGCTTGACCTGAGCGGCATACTCGCCCTTTTCCTCCTCCACCAGACGCGCGTTGAGCTCCGAAATGGCCGCCGCCGTCACCGCGCCGACCACGTAGAATCGCCACGGCTGCGTCAGTCGATGGTTCGGCGCCCATCGGGCCGAGTCGATCGCCCCGAAAATGATCGAATCGGGCGGCGGATCTGGCAGAAAGTTGTGCACCGTCCGCCGCGATCGGATGACTTCGCGAATGCCGGGTGAATTTGACTCCAATACCAGGTTCTATTTGTTGAGCCGGCCAACCGGCTGGGAACCTACTACGCTCAACGGAGAACTTATGTTGATGCGAGAATGGCGGAACGGTATATTTTCGCCCTCTACCGAAATTCTGATCTCTGATTTCTGATTTCTGATTTCCCCCGGGTCCTTAGCTCAGTTGGTTAGAGCGCTACGTTGACATCGTAGAGGTCACTGGTTCGAGTCCAGTAGGACCCACAAATGATGAATGATGAATGATGAATCGCGCTACGGCATGATGATCTTGTATAGGAAATATCCCAGTAGCCCGAGGGAAACAACGACTCCCACGATACATCCCACGCCGCGTCTGAACTTCCGTCGTTCCTTCTCCAAAGCGTCCATCTGCGCGTGCAGACGTTGCGACTCCGCTTCGATTGCCAGTTTTTTCTTTGCTTCCTGGTCCACGGTGTTTCCGGGTTGAATGGTTTGACCACAAGGTAAGATTTTCTATGACCCAATCTCGGTCGCACGGGTGGTTGCTCTCGGAAGAAAAGTGAGACGAATCCGAAGTGACCCTCGGCTCCTGAAGGTTTGAACCAGCGACAAAATGCGGGCCATTGCCGTTAATGTGGGATTGGGGTTTTTATCTCTCATCGTCTGCGCCGTTGTGGCCGAGGTCGTACTCAGGCTGGCGTGGGACAACCCGCACCGGCTCGCAGAAGCGGACCAAGTGGCCACGATCAGAGTCCCGCACCCGCTTGTCGATCTGTCTGTCGATCGGAGCGCCATTGATGAGACCATGCCCGACAGCCGGTTTCGAACCGACCAACGCTCCTATATCCTTCCATCGTTCCAGTACGAGGATCCAGACTTCACGATCGCTTTTCTGGGGGGGTCGACGACCGAGTGCACCGCGGTTTCGGAAGAGTCTCGATTTCACGCATTGGTTAGCAAGTATCTCGCCAACGAGTTTCGCGTCAACACGCTGAATGCAGGGCGCTCCGGAAACACGTCCCACGACTCTATCAACGCCCTTCTCAATCACGTTGCCTTGGACCGCCCCAACATCGTCGTCATGATGCACGCCGCGAATGACGCTTCGTTTGTCGCCTTCCACGACGGCTACCGGAGTCGAATGGGACAGCACGTAACCGTCGCGATGCTCGCTCGTTGGACCGTACAGATGCTCTCGCGATTTTCACTCGTAGGCCTCGCGCGAGAAGCTGTTCGTTCCATGGAGGGACCGCCGGCCGACAAGTGGACGACCGAAACGGTGGACGACGGAAGCGACACGCCGCAAGCCGACCACAAAGAAGAAGGCCTCGTTGTCGAGGCTCGGCACGATCTATTTCGAGATAAGTTGAGGACGTTTGTCGGCGTCAGCCGTGCAATGCGAATGACGCCGATCCTGATGACGCAGCCCGCATCGCCAAGCTACCGGAACGCTTTGACGCCGTCGTGGACGAACTCCAGCTTCCAGGAAGCGTTCAATCAGATTGTTCGGGAGGTTGGATCCGATCAGGATGTGACGGTCATTGATCTGGTTGAGTACATCAAGGTGAACGTTGAAGGGTGGGATCAGCCTGACGTGGTCTTCTACGACGCCCTCCACGTGAACGATCGGGGTTCCGAGTTTTACGCCAGGCACATAGC
>DATKEJ010000374.1:0-7733 GCA_035512315.1 Rhodothermales bacterium
GATTCTTTCCAGCAAGGGAGGCAACAGGCGCGTTGAATCGCCCGTCATGAACTCAACGTTATCGAAATGGTCACCGAGTTCGTCCTTGCAGTCCGGAGAAATATCGATCGAATACACTTTCCCGGCCTTCTTGGATATGACCTGAAGGCTGCCGCCCTTATAAGTGCCAATCTCGATTGCCAGCTCTGGCTTTGCGATCTCGACCAGCGACGCGAATGCATACTTTTCGCACCGCGTCATCTGCCAGTGAAACGGAAGGTCGTCGAAAAGAAATGTCGGCTCGTTAGGATTCGATTTGATCATTGGCACTGCCTCTCTTTCAGGCTAAAATCGTTTTGTTCTCGAGAATTGTCGAAAGACCGTAAATCCAATTTACGGTACGACCGTGGGATCGGGCGGCGCCATTTCCGAGGCCACCCAATCGACCAGCGAGCTATCGGCAAAAAAGGGCGGTCTTCGAACATGTGACGGCCTCGTCCCGTAAGAACGCAGTGCAACTTGCGCACCTGACACCATAAACTACCTATGCCAATCCACAGCGTAAACGGCGTCAACATCTTTTATGAAATCAGCGGCAGTGGAGCACTCCCCGTCGTAATGGTGCACGGATCTTGGTCCTCGCACCATGGCTGGGATCAAGTCGCACCTCGGTTTAGCGAATCGTTTCGCGTGATGAGGTACGACCGCCGCGGCCACAGCCAGAGCGACCGTCCCCCTGGGCAGGACAGCGTCCTCGAAGACGTGGCCGATCTAGCCGCCCTCATCGAGCATTTCGAACTCGGGCCCGCATGGATCGTTTCGAACTCGTTTGGCACTTCCATTACCCTTCGGCTCGTGGGTGATCGGCCCGACTTGTTTCGAGGCCTGATTGGACACGAGCCCCCTGTGCTTTCTGTTCTCGGTGGTGACCCGCAGTTTGAATCCCTGCTGGAGGATGAGGAGCGAAAGTTTCGACTTGTGGCAGAGCGAATTGCCGCCGGAGACCATGAAGGAGGAGCCGAGCAATTTGTGGAAACCGTCGCGCTCGGTCCCGGGTCATGGTCGAACTTGCCGCCTGAGATGCGCGAAACGCTTACTCATAATGCTCCCACGTTCCTGAATGAGGTTCGGGATCCGGATGCGCTGGTCTTCGACCCCGAATGGGTCAGCGATTTCGACAAGCCGGCCCTCTTTACGAGAGGCACCGAGAGCCCGCCGATGTTCACTTCGGTTGTCGAGAAGGTTGCAGCAGCGTTTCCGGATGTGGAGCTGGCAACATTCCAAGGCGCGGGGCACATTCCCCACGTCACGCATCCTGACGTATATGCGGAGAAAGTCTCTCATTTCATAATTAAACATGAGGCGTAGCGAGTCGGCGGATACGACTCCGAGCGATGACTTTCGACGCCGCACGGAGATCGGTCGTCCGCTTTGGAAGATGGACGAGCAGAGGACGCACCGGGGATACCTTCTCGTTGGCTCACTGGATCCCGGCTTTCGCCCGGGATGACAGAACTTTAGGGCACCCTGCACCAAGAGTTACGCCTCGACAGACGCTCCTGAGACGCTCCCGCAGACGGGCCTCGTTTACCTTTCGCTTGGTGGCGCGCCGGGCGCGCCTTTCAGGAAGCACGCCAGCAACCTATGCGCCCGGGCCTGCGCCGCCCCATCCCACCATCATTCCCGCCTGACTAACCGACTCAAAGGAGACTGACATGCCGGACAATGACCAAGGCAGGGCAACCGGGGTCGTTATCGTTGACCTGGTACGAGATGAAATCCTGACCACTCAACAAGCGATCGCGATCGAGGTGCCCGCTCAGGCCGACCCCGACTTCGTGGCGCGCGCTGTGGGCGTTCCCGGAGTCGACGGCCAGGTGCGGTCTGCTCGAGGGAGGGGTCGCTTCGTTTGGGCCCCGGACGCTGAAATCAAGCCTGGGCGCTATAGCTTCGTGGTTGAGGCGCTCGCGGATAAGAAGTCCCAACGACTTTCGGAAGCCGTAGAGGTGCCTTTCAGCGTGGTGGCCTCGCCTGCGAAAATACCGGACAAGTTGCGAATCGAGAGTTACGTGCGCATCCGCCTCAGTTCCAAGGGTATCGAGCCACTCGACGCGCGCTCGCTGCCCGGAGGAAACTACATCGACTTCGTCAAGGCCACCGACCGTCGGAGCGGAGAACCGGTCGCGCTGGAATTCGACCAGGATGGCCGAGCGGTCGACGGCGAAGCAAAACTGGAGGAGCATCAGAAATCGCTGGCCGCGAAGATGGGAAAGGTACACCCGGCCCTCGACGCCGCCGTGCGCTCGGCCAAGCAGGGCGAGAAGCTGCTGGTCGACGTGTGGTTCGAGATCGACGAAGGAGAGCCCAACGCCGGCGACCGGCCGCTCCAGGACTGCGACGTCGGGGCCGCGGGGGGACGCGCCGAGGAACTGCGCCAACGCATGCGAAAGCAGACTCAGGAGTTGGCGGCAGCGCTGCGCTCCCAAGTCGAAATCGTGCGTATGGATGACGCCGCGCCACTTGTCACGGTGCGGGTACCCGCATCCGGAGTTCGCGAACTCGCAGGCCGCGACGACGTCGCGGGGTTGTTCCTTCATGAAGTCGAGGGAATCGAAGACCTCAACGACTCGATCCAAATTGCCGGCTCAGACGTAGTCCACACGGCTGGTCAAACGGGTTCGGGTGTGCGCGTCGCTGTTTGGGAGAGCGGCCCGACCAGCAACGCCAATCTCGTCATTGCCGGGAGGTTCGACACAAGTCCGTCGACCTCGAATCACTCCCAGAACGTCCACGCCATCATCCGGAACAGCCAGGCAGGCACCCCGAACGGACACGCTCCAGGCTGCAGTCTCTACTCGGCCAACGACACGGATCGGGCTGCTCTCACGTGGGCAGTCAATGATCAGGATTGCACCGTCGTGAATCAGAGCTTCCATCGAAGCAGTGAGCCGGGCTCCGGCGCCCTGTCGAGCGACGACCTGTACGGCGACTGGCTCGCGCTTCACTGGCCGTATCCGCTGATCGTCCATGCGGCGGGCAACTTTTGGAACGGCGACCCCGACGGCATCAGTCCACCGAGCAGCGAGTTCGTCAACCACAAGGGCTTCAATACGATTTCGGTCGGGAACCACAACGACGACGCCGACGCCATGGCGACAGGCTCGGTGTTCCGAAATCCGACCTCGGGCCACGGCGATCGGGAGCTCCCGGAAATCTCCGCCAACGGCACCGGCGTCACAGCAGACGGAATTACGATGACCGGCACCAGCCAAGCTTCACCGGCCGTCACTGGCGTAGCCGCCCTCATCCAGGGCACGGCTGCGACGCTCAAGCACTGGCCGGAAGGATGCAGGGCGATCCTCCTCGGATCGGCGACTCGAAACGTCATGGGCAATACGTGGTGGCAGGATGTTTCGGGGGGCGTCGACGCACGTGATGGCGCCGGAGCTGTAAACGCAGCCGAGGCTCGCCAGGTGGCACAGAACCGACGCTGGCGTAATGCGCCGGCAACCCGACGGGGATGGGACGTCGGACTGCTGGCCTCGTCCGATTTCGGCAGCAACAAGCTGTCGGCGTTCGACTACAAGGTTTCCGTACCGAGTACGTTCCTGGGTCCCCGCAACGTGAAAGTCGCTCTCGCGTGGACGTCGAAATTGTCGAAATTTCTCGGCATCCTCTACACGTCGAATCTTGCGGTAGATCTCGATCTGAAAATCTTCGACGAGAATGGAAATCAGGTCGGGTATAGCGGGTCGTGGGACAACAGCTACGAGATAGCGGAGTTTGTCGGCTCGCCCGGCAAGACCTATACGATCAGGATCCGTCGCTGGTCGGGTACGGACTCGACGTGGTACGGAATCGCGTGGACCGTGACCGGCGGTCTCCTGGTCTCCTTTCCGTTCGGTGAGCTGGTGCTAGCCCGCGCAAGCCGCACATGAGCGAGAACGTGTCTGGATTTACAGGTAAGACATGAACATCCGCTCGCCGTGGCCGGACTTGTCCTCATCACGGCGCTTGCCATCTCGTTTCACATCGTGCGCGTAAGGCGAAAGTGGTCGTGGGTGCGCTCGTGGCCGCTATGGCATGGGGGCGGTCCCGCAGCGTGCCGATCAGTGCCCGTGCCTGTGTTCGACCAGGGAACGTGAACGTCAGATATTACGCCGCCAGTCAGTATCTTGCGACGTAACCTGGTCGGGAAGCGAGGCTAGCGTTGTAGAGTAGTTCGATACTATTGTTGTCGTATCGGCAAGTACGATGCCGCCGGGGCCCACCAAATTCGCGCTTTAGCAACCCGAAGGAAAGAGGCACACGAACGGAACCGGTCGGGCTCCTCGAATTCACTTTTACGCCGTAACTCACAGTTGAGAAGTATGAAACGGACAGGAACTGTCACTTGGATCTTGGGCATTTTGGGCATCTTGGGCCTCGGGTTTTTGATTCTCGATCACCTTTCAGGCTCGGATGCACCTGTGCCTCCACGAGGCTCCGCGTTCCATTCGGATGCCATGGAGGGAACAGAGGAGAATCCTTTCGCGAGAGCCGAGTTTGACTGGCTGCGTCTACGTGATCCGGCTACGAATCGGATTCCAAGTGGCATTGCCAACAAGGAACTGGCGTTTGCCAACCGGTTGTCAAAAGAGTCTGATCTGCAAGCATTGACCGCGGCGAACGACTGGGTATCCAGGGGACCGTATCAGCTCGGTGGTCGAACGAAGGCGTTGGCCATCGACGTCACGAACGAGGATCACATACTCGCGGCGAGTACATCAAGCGGTATGTTCAAGTCGACCGACGGTGGTAATTCCTGGGTCAAGACTACCGCTCCGAACCAGCTGCACAGCGCGACTTCCATCGCTCAGAACCAGGCTCCCGGGAGAGAACATATCTGGTATTATGGTACGGGCGACCGCGCCCCGTACGGGATGAGCAGCTCCGCCGACGGTCTCTACCTTGCACACCATCGAGGTGACGGCATCTTCAAGTCGAGCGACGGCGGCGAGACTTGGACGCAGCTGGCGTCAACCGCCTCCAATTCACCGAATCAAACTGATGCATTCGACTTCGTATATGGAATCGAAACGTTCGGCGAAGACGGAGTGATCGCAGCCACCGCTACCGGCATATACAGAAGCACGGACGGCGGCCAAACGTGGACGAATCCGATTTCGCTCGTCGATCCAGAAAGATCTCCGGCCCTCGAAATCGCAAAGGGCTCTGATGGAATGCTGTACGCGAGCCTCGCGGGCGACGGCGGAGGCAACGGCGTGTCCCGGTCAACCGACGGCATCCAGTGGGAGAGCTTCACACCACCGGATTGGCCGGAATCAACAGTGCGGACCGTGATCGCGCCTGTGCCGTCCAATCCGAACGCAGTCTATTTTTTCGTGGAGGTTGGCTCATTGGAGCAGCAGCTCCGGAAGTACGTGGAGGGCTCGGGATGGAGTGACTTGACGAGCGGACTTCCGTTCAACGCCCAGATGGCCACGTTTGGCGGCAATCTCATGGAGCTGAGTGTAAAGCCCGACGACGAAAACACGGTCTTCCTTGGAGCGATCGATCTCTTTCGCAGTACCGACGGAGGCCAGAGCTTCGATTTGATCAGCGGGTATGGACCGAACTTCCATGTCGATCAAACCGCTATCGTCTTCTACCCGTCGAACCCAAAACGAATGCTCGTAGGAAACGACGGAGGCGTCTACCGGGTGCAAGACAACACGGTTGCAACTGTGAGTGACAACCTGCCGTGGCAATCGCTGAATAACGGCTACCTGACGACACAATTCTACACGGTCGCCATCGATCACGGTACGCCGGGAAGCGAACTCGTCATCGGTGGGACGCAGGACCACGGCACGGTCTTCACGGCTTCCTCCGACCCGTCTGAACCATGGCAGATTCTCCGTGGAGGTGACGGGGCGCACGTGGCGATCGCCGACGGCGGCGATTACATGGTCTTCGCGAACGGGGCAACTTTCAAGGTATGGCGCTGGATGGGGCAGCAAGTGACCGAGATTACTCCCACCGGTGTGCCGGCCGGACTCTGGCTTACGCTTTTCCAACTGGATCCGCACGATCAGAAGATTATGTACCTGCCCTCGCAGCGCGCATTGTGGAGAAACTCCGACCTGACCGGCATTCCGCAGCAGGATGGTGGCGGCACGACGGGCGTGAATTGGGAATCACTCGAGAACGTCACAGACCACTACATCACTGCTTTGGGCATGTCGGAGGCCGCCCCCAGGAGACTTTACTACAGCGGGTTCGACGCGAACCAGGGCGCTCGGGTATTCTACCTCGACAACCCGCATGAGGGGCAACCTGAGCCGGTGGACATCACCAGCGAAGATTTCCCCTTCTATCCCTACAGCCCCTGGGTAGGCCGCATCGCAGTCGATCCACGAGACTCCAATAAGCTCATCGTGGTATTTCCCAGCTACGGCGTGATCAGTCTGTACGCCTCCGACAATGCAGGATCGGATTGGACGCCGGTGGGGGGCAATCTCGAGGAAAATCTCGACGGCACGGGAAGCGGTCCGTCGGTTCGCTGGCTCTCAATTCTATACGTGGATGACCAACCGGTCTACCTCGCCGCAACAAGCGTCGGTCTGTTCTCCACCACCGACCTCAACGGCTCGAGCACCAAATGGGTGCAAGAGGCGCCATCGACAATCGGCAACGTCGTAATCGACATGATCGACGTGCGCCAATCCGACGGGTTCACGGCTGTGGCGACGCACGGGAACGGCGTCTACACGACGTACATCACGACCGTGCCGACGAGTACGGAGGGCGAGTTCGAGCAGCCGATTGCCTTTGAGATTTCTTCAGCATACCCGAATCCGTTCTGCAACTCGACTGCGATACAGTATGACCTGCCGCGAGCCGGGGTCGTTTCCGCAAGCGTGTACGACGTTCGAGGCCGCAAAATTGAGACGCTGTTCGCAGGCACGCAGCAGGCAGGAAGAAATCAGCTTCGATGGGACGGAGCGAACGCGGCCGACGGAGTCTATTTTGTGCGGGTTGACTTTGGAGACGTTTCGAGGAGTGAAAAGGTGGTGCTGCAGCGGTGAGGGAATTGGGTTTGTTGAGTCTGATTCCACTGCTTCAGGTAGAGGACGGTGGGGCCGGTCACGTCGTGATGCTCATCCTGTACGTGTCACTTGCTCTCGTCTTCTCGTTCCTCTGCTCGATAGCCGAGGCGGTCCTTTTGAGCGTAACCCCGTCCTACATCCAGTCGCTCAGGTCGACGAATCCAAAACGGTCTGCCCTGCTGAAACAGCTGAAACACGAGAAGATCGACCGTTCGCTAGCCGCCATTCTGACCCTCAACACGATCGCGCACACTGTCGGAGCAATAGGCGCCGGGGCCAAGGCGACGGCCGTTTTCGGGAGTGCCTGGTTCGGACTGTTTTCTGGTGTGATGACGCTCGCGATTCTCTTTCTTTCCGAGATCGTGCCGAAAACAATCGGGGCGGTACACTGGACGCAACTCGTCGGACCTGTCGCAACGTTCGTACGCGGTTTGATCGTCGCGCTCTACCCTGTGGTTTGGATTTCGGAAGTTCTAACAAAGATGATCGCCGGTGGAAAAGTCCTGCACGTTTTCAGTCGCGAGGAGTTTATTGCCATGGCGCTCGTCGGTCAGGAGACGGGGCAACTCCATGCAAAAGAATCGCGGATTATTCAGAATCTGTTCCGATTCGAGTCGTTGCGAGTTGCCGACATCATGACGCCACGAACGGTCATCATGGCGC
>DATKEJ010000375.1:0-5733 GCA_035512315.1 Rhodothermales bacterium
CCAGAACTACAGCGCGAGTCTCCTCCGCCTTTCGCAGACCATCGAGCTGTTTCAGAGCAAGCGCTCCTTCTCGGGGGAAAACGAGGCGCCGGCGAACCCATTCCCCACAGCGCTCGAAAGGCTGATTTTCGATTTCTGCAACCTGAATTTCGAGCAGCTTAATCACCTCTGGGGAGTTCAGGGTGGCGCATACTTCCCGTCCGTGCTCTACAAGGTGCGACTGGTCAGGGTACAACGCGACGAATCGGTCGAAGGCCCCGAAATCACTACGATTCAGGTGGATACAAACGTCCTGTGAGTTTCGTAGTCGAATATCGCCCGTTCATAAACGTCACCGTGGAGGAGGACGGGACGAATGTGCCGCTGCCCGTTCTCCGCTTCACGCCAACACCGGCCAGCATCAGGGTTCTCGCCGATCGTCATCTGGCATTTCGAAGGCGGGATGCAGGTTTTCAGATCTTTTTCCAGAGTAACCCGATGGCCGCCGACCCCTTGCTCGCCGCCATAACCGGCCGGATACGCCTCACATTCGCGACGACACTCATCCGGCCCGATCTGCTTGAGACGTTCGAGCCGGATTTGACATCCGAAACCGGCTCCCAACTGCATTTCGACAATCTGACACCGAGTGGAAACATCCAGGCGAAGAGCACGCTGACGACAAGCACGATCGTTCAGGTCGCCGATGCGTCCCGGGTCCTTCCCCTCGTATTCGAGGCGACGGCCGACCTCAGCGTGCCTAGTCCGCCGACCCGGTGGCGAGTGCTCGACAGGTTCGATTCATCCATCGTCGTGCACACCGAGCTGATTCCGTCCACCGCAACAGGCGTGACCAGTACGAAAATCGACCTGGCCAAGAAGCAGGCGAGCGGCCCCTACACCCTCGCGACCGATGAAGCAACCCCGCCTCCGCGATCGATTTACGTGGACGAGGATCTGGCCTTTATGACCGTGGCCGGCGTGCTCGATCTGTACTGGGAGGCGAGACAGGACACGGTTCCGGCTGGCGGAGTGGATTATTTCATTCGATTTAGGAGAAGGTGAGGGAAACGATAAACGATAAACGATAAACGATAAACGCTATACGCTAAACGATAAACGAGAAACGCTAGACGCTGAACGAGAATCGCTTCGCTGCACCAAGTACTAAGCACTAAGCACTAAGCACTAAGCACTAAGCACCAAGTACTAAGCACCAAGTACCCTGCACCCTGAGCAAAACCCATACCTCACATGCCGACCTACAGTACTCCGGGCGTGTACATCGAGGAGATCTCGAAATTCCCGCCCTCCGTTGCCGCGGTTGCTACCGCCATTCCGGCCTTCATCGGATTCACCGAGAATACGACCGATGCCGACGGAAACTCCATCGTCAACGTCCCGATCAGAATCACCTCGCTGCTGGAGTTCGAGCAGATCTTCGGCCGGGCGCCGGTGCAGACGTTCTCGATCAACGTCGTGCAGACGCTCATGGCCGCTACAGGCCAGATCACGCAGACCGTAGTCTCGCACGCAGGGACGCCGCCGACGACACCGGCTCGGTTCCTGTACTATAGCATGCAGCTCTTCTTCGCCAACGGCGGAGGTCCGTGCTACGTGGTCTCGATCGGCGACCTCGCGGCGGCGGTTTCGACGGCCGGCTTCACAGGCGCGATCACCGCGCTGGAGGGTTTCGACGAGCCGACGCTGCTCGTATTCCCCGATGCGGTCCTGCTGGCGACCAATCCCAACTACGGCTCAGTCGTAGGCGCCGCGCTGACGCACTGCGACAAGTTGCAGGACAGGTTCACGATTTCGGACGTCCGAAACGCCGTTCCAGGTGGAACCGACGACAACACGGACGTGACCGACAACTTCCGGGACCACGTTCCGAGCGACCTCGACCTCGTCAAGTACGGCGCGGCCTACTTCCCGTACCTGAACACTACGCTGCCGTTCAACACGGACGACGCGAGCATTACGGTGGCGGCGCATACGGTGAATTCGGTCGCAGCAGACGGCACCGTCACGGCCGGGGCCGGATCGATCGGAGCCGGGACCGCCATCAGCGATGATGACGTGCGCGTCGACGAAAACGCAATCTACAACTTCGTCAAGGCGTTCGTCTCGAACGTTACGGTCACGCTGCCTCCGAGCGGCGGCGTCGCCGGCGTGTACGCGCGGACCGACGGCAACCGCGGCGTATGGAAGGCGCCCGCCAACGTGAGCCTGCTCAACGTAATCGGCCCGACGATCAACATTACGAACGACATGAACGACGGACTCAACATCGACGCGACCTCCGGGAAGTCGGTCAACGCGATTCGGTCGTTCACAGGCAAGGGCACACTCGTCTGGGGAGCCCGCACGCTCGCCGGCAACGACAACGAGAATCGTTACGTGCCGGTCAGGCGCTTCCTGATTTTTGCCGAGGAGTCGATCAAGAAAGCCACGTCCGCCTTCGTCTTCGAGCCGAACGACGCCAACACGTGGATCAAAGTCCGCACGATGATCGAGAACTTCCTCATCATCCAGTGGCGCGACGGAGCACTCGCCGGGGCCAAGCCCGAAGATGCTTTCTACGTGTCCATCGGCCTCAACAAGACCATGTCTGCCCAAGACATCCTTGACGGATACATGATCGTCGAGATTGGACTCGCGATTGTGCGACCCGCTGAGTTCATCGTCCTGCGCTTCGCCCAGAAGATGCAGGAGTCCTGATCCGTTCGAACCGTTCAAGCAAACCGAACTCTTATCCGCTAGCAAGAGGAGACAATGGCAGATTACCCGCTTCCCAAGTTTCACTTTCTGGTCGACTGGGCCGGCACTCGGATCGGATTTACCGAAATCACGGGTCTCGACGTGGAGACCGAGGTGATCGAGTACCGTCACGGGGCCAGCCCGGAGTACAACAGTCAGAAGATGCCGGGCCGGCAGAAATACGCCAACATCACGATGAAACGCGGCGTTTTCGCGACCGACAACGAATACTTCGAGTGGTGGAATACCGTCAAGCTGAACACAATCGAGCGGCGAGACCTGACGATCAGCCTGCTCAACGAGAACCATGAGCCCGTGATGGTCTGGAAAGTGAAGAGCGCCTGGCCGACCAAGATCCAGTCCACCGACCTGAAATCCGACGGCAACGAGGTCGCCATTGAGTCGATCGAGGTCGTCCACGAAGGCCTCACCATCCAAAACGAATAGCCCATGCCGGCCACGTATCCGCCCGTCGGATTTCACTTTCGGGTAGAGTTTGGCCTGGATGGGGTTGAGGACAACGACTTTCGTTTTCGCGACGTGTCCGGGCTGTCCATGGAGTTGGAAGAGGAGACGCACAACGAAGGCGGCGAGAATCGGTTCGTCCAGAAATTCCCGGTCCGCGGCCGCTACCCCGATCTCGTCCTCAAGCGAGGCTTGTTGACCGACTCCAAGGTGACGCAGTGGTGCAAGGCGGCAATCCAGAACCTTGACATCGAGCCGATCACCGTCTGGGTCACCTTGATGAACGAGAACCACGAGCCGCTCCAGACCTACACGTTCGTGAACGCCTGGCCTAAGAAATGGAACGCCTCAGACCTCAACGCGGAGGCCAGCGAGATCGTCGTCGAGTCGCTCGAACTGGCCTACCAGTACTTCAGAATCGATTAGCGCCATGCCCGTAGTCATCAACGAACTCGTTTTCAGAGCCGAGATATCATCCTCGATCCCCGATCGGACCAACGAAGCCGGCGCCGATCGCAGGCGCCCGGTTTCCGAGAAGGAAATTGTCGAAGCGTGCGTCGAGGAAGTCATGCGGATCCTTGAACGCAAGAAGGAGCGATAAATGGCCGACGGACTGCTCGTAAAGCTGATCATCATCCCGTTCGCGGATTCGGAGAACGTCCAGTTCGGCCCGCCGGCCGGCCCGCCGTTCATCGCGCAGTTCAATCCCGAAACGCTTCAGATCAACAACGAGATCGATTACGGATCTGAGGAGCAGCCGCACGGGGAATCTGGTGGAGAGGCCAAGTTCAAGGCAGTCAAGCCTCGGACGTTCTCGTTCGAATTCCTGCTCGACGGAACCGGCGCAGCGGGCGACACGCGTGAGGTGCTCGTCGACGTCGAGCTGTTCAAGGCCACGACCGGCTTCTCGGGAGTAATTCACAGACCCAATTTCCTCTTGGTAAACTGGGGAACGTTCATTGCAACCTGCGTTCTGGAGAGCTTCTCCGTCAACTACAAACTCTTCCGACCCGATGGAACGCCCCTGCGGGCCGTCCTTTCAGCGACGTTCCGCGAGCATCTCCCGAAGGCGCTCAACGAGCTGGTCAAGAACCTGACGTCCCCCGACATCACGCACGCCCACCTCGTCACGGAGGGCGAACACCTGTCGCTGCTGGCGCACAGGATTTACAAGGACCCGCGGTATTACTTCCACGTTGCCGAATCGAACGGCCTGAACACGGTCCGAACGATCCACGTCGGCTCCTCACTCTATTTCCCACCGATCGAGTAAGTCCATGCCAAGTCTTCCGGCCGTACAGCGAATGCCGGGTCCGAGCGATCTGACGACCTTCACCGTAAAGGTTAATGGCCAGGCCTTGCCAGGCACTGTGGGCATCGTCGGCGTCGACATCGAGCGGGCCATAAATCGGATCCCGACCGTCAGGCTGGTGGTGAGTGACGGAGACGCGCCGACGCAGGATTTCGAGCTCAGCGGCGGGGATTTCTTCGTCCCCGGCAACGAGATCGAGATCCAGGGCGGGTACTCGTCCGATGAAAACGTCCTCTTCAAAGGCATCATCACCAAACAGCGGCTCGAGGTAAGACGCAACGGCACGAGCCTCCTCCACGTGGATGCGAAAGACGCAGCGTTCAGAATGACGCTTGCGCGGAAGTCGAGATACTTCGCAGAGCTGAAGGACAGCGACCTCTTCGAGGACCTCATGCGAGAGTACGCAGGCCTGACTGGCGACGTCGAATCGACGACGACGACCTTCCCCGAAATCGTGCAATTCCAAGTATCTGACTGGGATCTCGTTATCTCGCGGGCTGAAAGGATCGGCATGATCTGCTCGGTCGTCGACGGCGCTGTCAGGATCGCGAAGCCGGATGTTTCGACTGAGCCGGTCATGCAGCTCACTTACGGGTCGGGCATTTTCGATTTGGACATGGAGATGGACGCCCGAACGCAGCTGCCCACGGTGGAATCCGGTGGATGGGATCACGCCAATCAGGAGGTGCTTTCGGGCGAAAGCAACGATGTGAGCGCTCCAGACCACGGCAATCTGAGCGGGTCCGATCTGGCGGATGTCGGCCAAGTGGACTCGTTCCCTCTGCGTCATACCGGATCGCTGGTTCAGGGCGAACTCGACTCTTGGGCCGAGGCGCAGATGCTCAAATCGAGATTCTCCAAGATCCGCGGGTCCGTCAGGGTTCAGGGCACTGGGGCGGTGAAGTCCGGAGACATGGTTGAGTTCGCCGGACTCGGTGATCGCTTCAATGGAAAGGCCTTCGTCTCGGGTGTTCGGCAAATGCTGGGAGAGGGCGACTGGATGACCACGCTCCAGATCGGCCTGGACCCCGAGTGGCACGTCGACAAGTATCCCGTCAATGCAACGCCGGCAGCAGCCTTTCATCCTGCAATCAGCGGTCTACAAATTGGGATTGTGACGAGTCTGGAGGATCCTGCAGGAGCGGATCGTGTCCAGGTCAGGATTCCGGTGATCGATGCCGGCGACGAAGGCACGTGGGCGCGAGTCAGCACGCTCG
>DATKEJ010000376.1:0-4131 GCA_035512315.1 Rhodothermales bacterium
ACCTCGATGTCAGCGCTGATGAAACCGGCCTTCGTGTCTCGCCCCGTCTCACTGACGATCTTCTTTTTCCTGGCCATGTGAATCTCCCTCAGTTCAGGTTAACACCAGTTGAACCCCCAGTTTCTGCAACACTATGTGCAATTGATTGGCGTAGGTCAGATCTCGCCCGGTGTGCGCTTCCGGACCCCCTGCGAACAGCAATGCGCGGGCGTACCCTGCTGTATCGACTATCAGGGAGCCTGAGTCGCCTCCATCACTGAATGGTTGATCCGTGCCCTCAATCTCCACCTGGTCGCTAAAAAGCGCGATGCGTGGCGTCTCGTCTCCCATGTCTACACGCAAACGGTCGACGTTTACCTGTGAGATGACACCGTGACGCACCCCCGTAGTCCTTCCGGCCTTGGACACCGGACGGCGAAGGTCGTCAAACGTGACCTCCTTCACACCCTTTACAATACCCGGCAGCGCTTCTGTCCACCCTGGGAAAAACTCTATGTCCGGGAGAATCTCCGCGACGGCACAATCGACAACATTCGCCCGCTGAAATGAGATTGGGACAAAGCGATCGAGCACACCAATTACGGTCTTGGGTTCTGGCTTCCGCCGTGCTCGGAGATCCAGCGGCCCAGGCTGGAGACATGGATCTCCCGGCTCGCCGCTGTTCACATCGGCCAGGACGTGATTGTTGCTGAGCATGTAGAACGAATGTTGGTCTTCGACGACGAACCCCAACGTGCCCGCCGTAATCCGGAAGTGACCTACCGATACCCCCGCTTCCAGTGGCCTCCGCCGACGCCTGAACCATGCTGGCGTCGGTGCACGCTTGCGGACTACGGGCACGATACGAACATCTGCTTCGCCATGGGCGGCAACCACAAGGTGCTCGGCTACCCTGATCGCCGCACGTCCCGTCAGCTGCACACGAGCACCGAGGCGATAGTCGTTTCGACTTCGGCCTGCTGCGACCCCCAGAGCAACGGAGACGGATGCTGGGCGACGCGTGTGCGTCTCGTCGACCATGATGGCGAAGTCGCTCGTAGGTGCAATCGCCCCCCTTACCGACGCGAACACCCTGGGCACTGGGTTTGCACCGGTAGTAACTTCGCTCTTGAGCTCCTCCTTGAGGTTCAGCACGGATGTCAGCTTCATAGAGGCTCCTCGGATTGGGCGTGAGTGGAAACACAAAGGTGGGAGGCGATCATGGACATGAGCGCAAGAAGTCGATTCGAAGCCGCTAAAGCAGCGGTGTTGCACTGTATGGGCGACGAGCCATGGCTGATGGGCGTCGGGATAGGAATCGTGTCCGACGAGCCCGGTGTCGTGGTAAACGTGGATTCGTCCGGTGAGGAGGCTGCCCGCGCGATTCTATCCGAAATCGATATTGATGTCCCGGCGGTAGTTCGTGTGGTAGGTCCCGTGAAGAAGAGATGAGCGCGTCGCATCGACACGTACTGACGAACCGCATGTAGCCACTGTCGTGATTCCGTATATCACGCAACGTCTATCCCAATGCGAATCAGCGGCGAAAACAGCGCGGCCGTGAATGTGGGCGCGCTCCGACGTTCGGCCACGTGGAGCGCCGCGTTACACGATGCTGCCGTTCGATAGATCCCAAGTCGTTCGACACGGCCGACCTGCGATGACGACTGGATCGCCTTTCGAGTCGCGTATTTCCAGGATCACCGTGCCAATGATAGTCTTGCCGGGACCTGTGGCCGAGATGTCGATTGTCAATAGACCGAACCCGTTCCGTTTCGCCGCCCAGATCCGAGATCCCGCCGCTTTTTCGGCCGGGGGGTTGCCGGAAAGGTCCGCCTTGCGCAGCGGTGAACTGGTGAGCTCGAGGGTGACCGCCGGTCCTTGTCCCGGCAAACGCAACAGCTCCGAGTAGTGCACGTCGCCGGAGAGGAAAAGCACCCGCCCTGGGATTTCCGTGACCCTCCCTCTACTGCCGATCACGTGGTTTAGGACTTCGAGCCGTTCGTTCGGTGCATCGTTTGGATGACCCTCCTGGTCATCGCGATTGAATAGGAACTGCCCGGACGTCACCACAATCTTCAGCGGTGCTTCACTGGACCTCAGGCCCTTCACCAGCCACTTCAACTGAGCGGCTCCCCAGACGATGCCGTCAGCCTTGCGGAAACGAGAGTCGGTCATGAAGACTTCGATCGGTCCCCATCTGAAGGAGTGGAAGATCGGCTGATCGGGGAGGGGTTGCATATAGGCATTCGGCCACATTGCACGAAAGACGGCAGCCGCCGACCTCGATCCGACCCAATCATCCTGGAGGTCTGTTCCGGCCGCGTTGTTATATCCGAAGTCATGATCGTCCCAAGTGGAGTAGAGTGGGACGGACCTTGAAAGCCGCGTGAATTGTGGATGATTTCGCGCCTCTACCTGTCGAAGCAGCATCCGCTCGATGGATTCCCAATCACGCGGACGAGGACCACCTGCTCCGGTTGTACCCCCAGCGTGTACGTAGTAGCAATTGTCTCCGCACAAGAGACCCAAGTGCGGCCTCATCCGGTTCATCGCTTCGAAGGCCGGAACGTCGGAGCTAGCCGACATGTTCGAACAAGATCCGAACACGACCGTCACTTTTCCGGTCACGGCAGCGGCGGGAGCTGTCCTGAAGGAGATCGAATCGAGCTCCGCGTCTCCAAGCATGATTTCCGCCGTGTAGTTCGTGGCCGGGGAGAGGTCGCGGAGTTCGAGCACACGGATCTGGCTCTCTGAATCGAAGGCGTCGACCGAACCGACGATCTGGGCTCCCACAGGGTCGACCGCCGTATACGGCTGGCTGGTGCCGTTTATGTGGACCTGAAGACGGTCCGCACTCGCCCCGTCGGTCATCCAGATCCAGATCCTAGCCGTGTGGTCCGTTACCGGGCCGACCAGCGGACCAGCGATGACATGCGAGAGTCCGGGCCAGCCGCCGTGACGTCGGTGTATCAGGCCCAAGCGCCGGGGATACCGGGCATCAACTCCGTCTCCGGGTTCCCAGCGGATGTAATCGCGGCCGCGGAAGAAATAGAGTTTACCGTTGGACGGGTAATTCATCGCAGCGTCGATTCCTGCTCTGAACGCGGGCGGAAAGGAATCCCATCCATCATCCCCAATTTTTCTTATCTCCCGCGAGCCGATGGGAACCACTCCGACGCCTGGCCGATATTTGATGTAGTTGCCGCCCCTGAAGAAATATGCATGGCTGTTGTCGGGATAGAACAGCGCTGCATCGATCCCTGTGCTGAACGATGAGGGGAACGATTGCCAGCCATCAACGGCGATTGTTCGGATAGGTTCACCATTCCCGAGAGGCACCACACCGTCGCCCGGGCGGTACTTGATGTATTTGTCCTCCTTGAAGAAGTATGTGTGGCCGTTGGGAGGATAATGCAGAGCCGCGTCAATATCCTGCCGGAACGAAGACGGGAGCGAAGTCCATCCATCGATCCCGATGTTTCGAACTGTTCGTCCGCTCAGCAGGACAACTCCTCGGCCGGGCCGGTACTTCATGTACTGAGAGCCCTTGAAGAAGTACGCATGTCCTCTCGACGGATAGTAGAATGCTGCATCGACTGTATCGAACATTGTGCCTCCCACGCGAGTATGTTTGGTCGTGGAGCCTTGCGCCCGGTTCCAGGCACAGGCGAGGCGAAAACGGCTGTCGGCGTGGGCGGTTGCTGGGGTTGGCGCTCTAGAATCGCGACACCCACCGCTGCCGAGGGTCGCCGTGCCGCATCGCGACCGCAGACGGCGACCTTCGTCCGACCACTTCAACTCACTTGGCGGCCCGGTGCGGCATGCGCGATCAGCGGCCGCCACCCGGTCAGATCCTCGAGCGCAGGCAGGTACTCAATGTGGAAATTCCGGCGAGGCTCGCACCGGCGGCACTGCCGATCGATACCGGGTTTCTGCAGCTGGATGCACGTGAACAGCTCACGGTCGCGCGCACCGATCGCACTGACACACAGCTCGCAGCTGATGTCCTGCGCCATCTCGCTTTCGATCGTGAGACGCCGACCTTCCAGTTTGTAGGACAGCGTCCCGGTGGTTGAGGTCACGCTTCCCTCCCCCTCCTGCAGGACGGTGCCGCAAAGGCACCACTGGTAATCGATTGGGAACGCTAGT
>DATKEJ010000377.1:0-7548 GCA_035512315.1 Rhodothermales bacterium
TGTCAGCGCCTCGTCGGGCCGTCTGCTCGAGGCTGAAGTGCTGCATTGGGACCAGTCAAGGCGGCGAATCACTGTGCCGGGATTCGTTTATCTCAAGACGGAGGGGGAAGAGATCCGCGGCTTCGACTTAGAGGCGGATGAGAACCTCGACAACTACGTGATTCACAAGATTACCGGAACCGTCGTCGTCAGAGAGGATAGCGAGTGAAACGGGTGTTCTTCCCCGGCGCCCGCAGGTCGGTTCTGCCGATGCTCCTCGCTCTGATGACGGCAGGGGCTGCATCCGGCCAGGCTGACGAGGATACGAGCGCTTCCGAGCGAATCGTGGTGATCCTTAATGCGGACTCTGCCCGCGCGATGAGGGTCGACGGCGAGCTTGCAGACGAATTGATGGGCAACGTGGCGCTACGACAGGGGCATACTATGCTGACCGCCGCTCGCGCAATTCGCTTCAAGACGAGCGACCAGATCATTTTCGAGGGGTCGGTCAGCGTGGTCGACGAGGGAGACAGCCTCTCAGCCGACCGGGTCGTGTACGAGAGCGACGTGAAGACAGGGGTCGGAACGGGGAACGTGCGGTGGTCGGACGGAGAGGTGGCGATTACGGCTACGCTGGCGCGCTATTTCCTCGACGAAGAGATCGCTGAGTTCGAGGGCGACGTGGTGATGGAGGATTCGACGACTACCGTCTTGAGCCTCGCAGGCAAATATGACGTCGACAGTCGCGTCGCGTCTTTCTGGGATGACGTCTATCTCGAGCAGCGGCGCCTGGCGCTTACGGCCGAGGTGCTGACTCACGAGCGGGAGTCGGGGCTCACCACCGCTTCGGGCGGCGTTTGGATATATAGAATCCCCGATGACAATCCGGAAACCTCCGACGCGCGGGTCGTTCTGGTGGCAGACAGTGCCGGCAGCAACCGCGATTCGGGACTGAATCATTTGAGCGGTGGAGCGGGACTCGTCCGGATCGAAACCGGCAACCGCGAGAACGACACGCTCATCGTGCGATCAGGAGCCATAATTGCGGAATTCACCGATTCTACCGACACGTTCAATGCGGCGGAGGACGTCCGTTTCCTGCGAGGAAACCTTGCGGGACGCGCAGACTCGCTCCATTACTCGAGCCTTTCCGACAGTGTTTCGTCGATACGGATGCTGGGTGAGCCCTTCGTCTGGAGCGCCGACGCGCAGGTTAACGGCGACACGGTCGACGTGCACACGGAGAGTGGGCGTCCACGCGTTCTTCTCGCTTACGAGAACGCATACGTCGGTTTTCAGGACACGACGGGCGATTTCGTGCATCAATTGAAGGGTCGCAGGCTGGAGGCATTCTTCGAGGAGGATTCCCTTCGCCGCCTCGAACTGAGACCAAATGCCGAAGCGCTGTACTTCGCTCTGGATTCGACCTCGGAGGACCAGCTATCCGCAATGCGGTTCACCTCGACGCAAATCCGCATCGAATTCGAAGATGGAGAGATTCACCGGATCACGGCCTCTGACGACGTGGAAGGCGAACTGACGGAGATCGATGACAACGCGACGCATCCCTTTCTGCAGGGATTCCAGTGGAGGGGATTGAATCGACCGAAACGTGAGGATTTGCTCGACGCCAATGTTGTGGACGCGCTCATTCGGTTCGAACCTTTGTGACGACTCGGCTCCGCCGGAATTGGTACCTTCCGCAATTGCCTCGTAACGCGATCAACCACTCAAACCGTTGGAACTCAGGGCCGAGGGTCTCGTCAAGCGCTATCGTAAGCGCGCCGTCGTAGACGATGTGCATCTGCACGTTAACACGGGTGAGATCGTAGGGCTACTGGGGCCGAACGGAGCCGGAAAGACGACCACTTTCTATATGGTCGTTGGGATGATTCGTCCCGAGGCCGGTCGCATCCTCCTCGACAACGAGGATATCACGGGGCTGCCGATGTACGAACGGTCACGCCGGGGCATCGGTTATCTCGCACAGGAAGCGTCGGTTTTTCGTGAGCTGACCGTGGAGGACAATATCTCCGCCATCCTCGAGTTCAAGACGATGTCGAAAGCCGATCGGCGACTCAGGGTCGACCATCTGATCGACGAGCTTGGTCTGGAGCGGGTGCGGAAGTCGAAGGGCTACATGCTGTCGGGCGGGGAGCGCCGGCGCTGCGAAATCGCCCGTTGCCTCGCCATCGAGCCGAAGTTCATTCTTCTCGATGAGCCGTTCGCGGGCATCGATCCCATCGCCGTCGAGGAAGTCCAACAGATCGTCGCACAACTGAAAGACCGCGGGATCGGAGTGCTGGTTACAGACCATAATGTGCACGAAACGTTGGCCATTACTGAGAGAGCGTACCTGCTGTTCGAGGGCCGTATCTTGACGCACGGATCGGCGGAGGCGCTCGCAAGCGATCCTGAGGTCAGAAAAAGATATCTGGGAGAAAAGTTCACGCTGGAACGTTATTAGCCGATGCGGTTACGATACCCATTGTCGGGTACGGGAGTACGTTCTAAATTCAACGTTTTTCTGAGGAAACGGCAGGAATCATGGTCGTTGTAATGCATCCGGGTGTCGGCGAGGCGGAGATTGAGTCCGTCATCGACAAGCTGAACGAGTACGGATTTGACGTGCATCGTTCGAGCGGAGTGAACCAGACCGTGCTCGGGGCGATCGGCGTCAAGCCCGAATTCGACATTCGAAACATCAAAGTGCTCGCCGGTGTGGCCGATGTGTTTCGCGTGACCGAGCCTTACAAGTTTGTCAGTCGTGCCTGGAAATCGGAGAAGACCGTCGTGGACGTCCACGGGGTTTCGATCGGCGACACTGCACTGGTTGTGATGGCAGGTCCGTGTGCCGTCGAGAGCGAGGAGCAGATGGAGGAAACTGCCGCGTACGTTGCCACGCACGGGGCGACATTTTTGCGCGGCGGCGCCTTCAAGCCGCGATCGTCTCCGTACTCGTTCCAGGGATTGGGTGAGCAGGGGCTCCGCATTATGCGGGATGCAGCCAACCGGCACGGACTGCGGGTAGTCACCGAAATTATCGAGCCCGGCCAGATCGACATGGTCATAGAGTATGCTGACGTGCTGCAGATCGGCGCGCGCAACATGCAGAATTATGCCTTGCTGAAGGAACTAGGCAAGATCGACAAACCGATGCTGCTGAAGCGCGGTCTCGCGGCGACGATCGAAGAGTGGCTGATGAGTGCCGAGTATCTGATGGCGAACGGCAACCCGAATGTCGTTCTCTGCGAGCGCGGCATTCGAACGTTCGAGAACTATACGAGGAATACGCTCGATCTGTCGGCGGTGCCGGTCGTGCAGCAGCGCAGTCACCTGCCGATTATCGTCGATCCGAGTCACGGCACGGGTCTTCGCGACAAGGTGATTCCGATGGCCCGGGCGGGTATCGCTGCGGGAGCTGACGGTCTCATGGTGGAGGTGCATCCTGATCCCGCGGCGGCGCTGAGTGACGGTCCACAGTCGCTCTTCCTCGAACAGTTCGGCGAGCTCATGAAACAGGTTCGTCTAATCGCGGAAGCAATTGGGAAGACAGTTCAGGAACCGGGAGCGGTTGCCGTCTGACGTTCAGGCTGCACTCGCCCGGCGTGTCGGTATGATGGGCTAACCGGGGGTGGGGAAGGGATATCGTATGTGCGGAATTGTTGGTTATGTCGGCGAAAGGCAGGCAGATGACGTCTTGCTGGCCGGCTTGAAACGACTGGAGTATCGCGGCTACGACTCGGCGGGCATCGCCGTGATCAACGGCGATCTGCGATGCGTCAAAAGACATGGCAAGGTGGCCGATCTGGTTCACCTTCTGAATGGACGACTCGAGGGAACGATCGGAATCGGGCACACGCGTTGGGCGACCCACGGAAACCCGAGCGACGAGAACGCGCACCCCCACATTTCAAGCGACGGGCGATTTGCTCTCGTCCACAACGGAATCATCGAGAATTACGCCTCGCTTCGCGAGCGTCTGATCAAAGCCGGGTACACCTTCCGGAGTCAGACCGACACGGAAGTGCTCGTGCACCTTGTCCACGACGTCGCCAAGCGAACAGGGCTTGATCTCATCGAGTCGATCCGCCAAGCACTGACTCAAGTGATTGGAACGTATGGGATCGCCGTCTTGTCTGCCGATTTGCCCGATACAATTATCGCCGCCCGAAAAGGCAGTCCGTTGATTCTGGGCGTCGGAGAAGGCGAGTACTTCATCGCCTCAGACGCCGCAGCGATCATCGAGTACACAAAGCAGGTCGTCTACTTGAACGACGGCGAAATGGTCGTGATACGGCGGAGCGGATTCGAGGTCACGACGATCGACAACGTGCGACTCGACAAGGAGGTGCATCGCCTTGAGTGGGACCTCAGCCTCATCGAAAAGGGCGGCTACGAGCACTTCATGTTCAAAGAGATCATGGAGCAGCCGGATGCCATCCGCGATTGCCTTCGCGGGAGGATCCGCTCGGAGGACGCCACCATCAAGCTTGGCGGGCTGATCGACGTGATGGGCCGTTTCAAGGAGGCGCGACGCATCGTCATTTGCGGCTGCGGAACGTCCTGGCACGCCGGATTGGTCGGGGAGTACCTCTTCGAGGAACTCGCCCGGATTCCGACCGAAGTCGAGTACGCTTCGGAATTTCGCTATCGCAACCCGATCGTTTTCGAGGACGACATCGTCATTGCGATCTCCCAGAGTGGGGAAACAGCAGATACACTCGCGGCCGTCAGGGAGGCCAAGTCGAAGGGCGCCCTGGTTCTCGGCGTCTGCAACGTCGTTGGCTCGACAATCCCCCGCGAGACGGACGCCGGAGTTTATCTCCACGCAGGCCCCGAAGTCGGCGTCGCATCGACCAAAGCATACACGGCGCAAGTGACGGTCCTCGTAATGATGGCTTTGGCCGCGGCGAAGGTGCGCGGCACCATGTCGGACGCCGAGATCACCACGATTCTCCGAGAACTGGAAGAGATTCCGGCCAAAATCGCGTCGGTACTTGAGACGGACCCCGAGATCCTCAAGCTGGCGAAGGCGAATCGCCTGGCTTCAAATTTCCTCTACATGGGCCGTGGATACAACTTCCCGGTTGCCCTGGAGGGCGCTCTGAAATTGAAGGAGATCTCATACGTCCACGCCGAAGGTTATCCAGCCGCGGAAATGAAGCACGGACCCATCGCCCTGATTGACCGTCTCATGCCGGTCGTCGTGATGGCGATGAAGGATTCGACGTATCACAAAATCGTCAGCAACATTCAGGAGGTCTGTGCCCGGGAAGGCTTGGTGGTGGCGATCACGGATCACGAGAATCATGAACTTGACGAGATGTGTGAGTTCGTTCTCCGCGTCCCGCACACCGAGGCCTGTCTTACCCCGCTGCTGACTGTCGTACCGCTCCAGCTTCTCGCCTACCACATGGCGGTCTTGCGAGGATGCGACGTCGACCAGCCCCGTAATCTCGCGAAGAGCGTAACGGTCGAATAACTGCCGGCGCCGACCGGCCCCAATCGGTCTTCGGAACGTTCATGCTGAATGATTCACACCTGCGAGAGATCCGCGAGCGCTTTGCGGAGGTGACCACAGAGATGGCCATGCCGGAGGTCGCCACCGACCCGGCCAGGATGGCCGATCTCGGGCGAGAGCATGCCCGCCTCGAACCGGTCATTGGTTCGATCGAAAAGTATCTCGGGCTCCAGTCCGAATTAGAGGACCTGGAGACCATGAGGGCCGCAGAGGACGACGAGGAGGTCGCCGAGCTTGTCGCCGAAGATATCCGGCGCGTTGAATCCGGCCTGGAGGAACTGGAGGAGCGTTTGGAACTGCTGCTGCTTCCGACCGACCCGCTCGACGAGAAGAACGCCATCGTCGAGATCAGGGCAGGGACCGGAGGCGACGAGGCCAGCCTGTTCGCGGGAGATCTGTACCGGCTTTACGCCCGCTTCGGCGAGGAGAGCGGATGGAGGCTTGAAGTGCTGTCGAGCTCGCCCGGCACGCAGGGCGGATTCAAGGAGATCATTTTCGGGCTGGCCGGCGCAGGAGTGTTCGGCTCGATGAAATACGAGAGCGGAGTACACCGCGTCCAGCGTGTCCCGGCAACGGAAGCCGGCGGCCGCATTCACACGTCTGCCGCCACGGTAGCCGTCCTTCCGGAGGCCGCCCAGGTCGACGTTCAAATCAACCCGGAAGATCTCGAGGTGGACGTCTATCGTTCGAGCGGACCGGGTGGGCAAAGCGTGAACACCACCGATTCGGCGGTCCGAATCACACACCTCCCATCCGGCCTCGTGGTCACGTGTCAGGACGAGAAGAGCCAGCTCAAGAACAAGGAAAAGGCCATGCGCGTGCTCCGAACCCGGCTCTTCGAATTGGAACAGTCGAAGCTCGATGCGGAACGAAGCGAGGCGAGACGTTCGATGGTCGGCTCGGGAGACCGCTCCGCGAAGATCCGAACCTACAACTGGCCACAGGGCCGCGTTACCGATCACCGCCTCGAGGGCGACGACAAGAACCATGCGCTGCAATCGGTAATCAACGGCGACCTGTTCGAAATTCACCGAGCCCTCAAACTCGCGGAGAACGCGAGGAGACTGGCACGGGAGGAAGCGTGATTAAGGCGTCTCTAAAGAAGGTCACGTCCGCCTCGGATTTAGAGGTCTCTCAGTCGCTGGCGCTCCCTGTCCGAAGGTTGCGTCCGCATCGGATTTAGAGGTCTCTCAGTCCCGCGAACAAGTTCGGGGTCCTTCGAGATGACGACAAGGGTGTTATTGATCAAGACGTCCCTGAAGAAGGTGACGGCGGCCTACAACGGCGTCTGTCCCCCTCACCGAGGGGGCGGGGACCGCCTACTCGCCGACTCAGACTCATGAGAAGCGCTCAGCCGGGGGTGGTCAAGGGCGGCCGAGACTCGTTGATCCAGACAGCCCGAGCCAGCCGCAAAGAATACCAAGCCGCCAAGGAAACAAGATTCTCACGCAGAGCACGCAAAGATCGCGGAGGGGATCGCCCTGCACCCTGCGTTTTACTATTTGAAGTAATCATCCCCTTCTCGTATATTACCAAGCTTTGATATACCCCCTGCCCCAAGCGGTCCATATTGGGGCTTCATAAACCTGGAATCCAAAGGGAGGACCTATGGCTGCGGAAGACAAGCCGCTTTACGAATTCTTGTATGTCCTTGACGGGGTCTTGAGTGAAGACCAGATCAAGGATCTCGTCGGTCGCATCTCCAAGTACATCACCGACAACGGCGGAGAAATCGTCGAGAACGACGAGTGGGGAATGCGCCAGCTGGCCTATCCGATTCAGAATCGGAACAACGGCTACTACGTAAGCATGCATTTCAATGCACCTGCCGACCTGCCCGCCAAGCTGGAAAGAACGCTTCGAATCGAGGAGCGCGTGCTCCGATTCATGGTGCTGCGGCTCGACGCGAAAATGAAACGCCATTTCGCGAGTCGCCACGAGCGCGCCGCCAAGAAGCTGGCGAAGGCCGAAGCGTCAGACGACTGATCGCGAAGACTAGACGTAAACTCTGATTCTTAATATCATGGCATACAGCCGATCAAAAC
>DATKEJ010000378.1:0-6884 GCA_035512315.1 Rhodothermales bacterium
TCAGACTGCGCGGGCTTCGGAATGCCGAGCTTGTCCATCACCAACTCGGTCACGTCCATACTGGAGTCAGCGTAAAGCAGGACTGGCGACCCCGCGGCCTGGGCATTGAGGACCAATGTCAGTCCTCTTTCGGCGGCCACCGCGTTGATGGCGTTCTGGACGCGCTCGAGCAGCGGGTTCATGAGCTCATCTTCCCGCTGTGCGAGCTCCTGTTCCTTGTTGGCAAGAAACTGCTGGATTTCTCCCTGCATGGTGGTCAGTTCCTGCTCACGCGTCGTCCTCGCCTGGTCGGAGAGCAGGGCCTGTTTCTTCTGATAATCGGCCAGCTTCTCCTGGTACGACTGGATGAGCCCCTGATACTCGCTCTGACCCGAGTCTGCCATGCCTTGAAGCTGCGAAAGGATAGTGCGGTACTCGCTCATTTGGGCGACGATCAACTGAGCGTCGGTGTAGCCAATCTTCATGGCCTGTCCGAGAACCGGCCCAGAGGTAACAAAGATCGTCGCGACGAACGCGACAAGTCCGATCCATTTAGTGCGCATATAGCCTGTTGTTGTTGATCGCCGACGCGACCGGGATTCCAATCGCCGATCAGCTTCCGGTCGACGGGCGAAGATTTTCCGTGTCAATTCCCATTTCCTCGAGCACTTGAATGCTCAGGTCATACTGATCGCGAAAGAACAGGAAGAGCGTTGAGCCGCTTTTGTCTAGTACGTAATCATACCCGCCCGTCGTGGCAACCTCATCGACCGCTTCAAGGATCCGTTCCTGTATCGGGCGCATCAGCTGCTCCTGCTGCTTGAAGAGCTCTCCCTCAGGTCCGAAGTGCCTTACGCGGTACTGTTCCAATTCCTCTTCCTTACGAATGATCTCTTCCTGCTTGTCTTTGCGTTCGTCGGCCGTGTAGAGAAGCTCGCGGCTCTGATATTCCTGAAACGTCTGGTCGATCTCGCGCTGGAGGCGGGTCATCTCCGCATTCCAGTCGGTCGCGAGCCGATCGAGATTCTGTTGTACCGTCGCGTACTCCGGTACCTGTCTCAGGATGTATTCGGAGTCAACATATCCGACCTTCTGCTGAGCATGGAGCGCCGTCGCACCGACCAGCAGGGCGATGAAGATAAGACTTAGTCGTTTCATTGATGTTCAAGGTTCGAGACTGATGTCGATCGTGGTTTACGCAAGAACCCTGCCAAGCGTTCAGATCGACCTCAGAAAGACTGTCCAAGCGAGAACTGGAACCGCCACCTCTTGTCGCCGGTGTCTTCCCCGGG
Organism: Rhodothermales bacterium; assembly: GCA_035512315.1. Lineage (GTDB taxonomy): Bacteria > Bacteroidota > Rhodothermia > Rhodothermales > DATKEJ01 > DATKEJ01. The sequence continues at coordinate 1,272 of DATKEJ010000378.1, forward strand.
CACCGCCGAGAATCTGTCGAAGTTGTAGCCGTAGTTGATATTCATCATGCCGAGGATGGGCAGGAACACTCTGACGCCGAACCCGCCGGCGCGGAAGAGGTTATTCGGATTGTAGTTGTCCCACCCGTCCCACGTATTCACGCCGTCCAAGAAACCATACATTTGCAGGGCAAGCTGGGGATTGCGGACGGCATGCCACCGGATCTCCGACACGTATTTGTTCAGGATGGTACCACCATTCGTGATGTTGTCCTCGTCTCTTAGGCCGATCGCGCCTGCCGGATATCCTCTGGTGTATATGATGTCCTTTCCGAAGCCGACGCGGCCGAATTGAGCATCGAACGGTGTTCCGCCGACAAGATAACGTTCAAACTGCACGGGTTCGCCATCCTCGAGCGAACCGATGTAGCCGTACTTGGCACCCACCCCAATCGAAAAATTGCGCGAAAGAGGCAGGTTCCAGGCGGTGTCGAACGTCCATTTGTGGTACTGGATGAAGCCAGGGAAAGGAGGCGCGATCTCAACCGACATCATGGCCGCAGAGCCGGAGGAAGGGAAGGTGGGGTCGTCCTGCGAGTTGCGTGCGAGACGCTGCGTAAACGTGAGTGCCTGATTTGACCCAGGAGGAAGCCCGAACCTGGTCGTTACGTTCCCTCCACGGTAAAGCCGGTAGCCGATGCTGGATGCCGTTTGGAAGTAATCGTCGGGCCACTTCAGCGCGCGGCCGTACGAAACGGACGCGGAGGTAATACTCAGGTTGTCGTCAGGGTCGGAGACGATGGTGGTCCCGATCAGGCGCCGCGAGAGGTTGTATCGCGTGTGTGACAACGATACTCCGACAGGGTGAGGCTTGCCCCTGAACCAGGGCTCCTGAAACGAGGCGCCGTATGACTGATATGACGATCCCTGCAGCTGAACGCTGAGCGAGAGGCGCTGTCCGTCGCCCGATGGGAGCGGCCGCCATGCCGAGCCCTTGAAAACGTTCTGAGCTGAAAAGTTGTTGAAGGTCACGCCCATTTGGAGCAGTACACCTCCGAAGCCGCCCCAGCCTCCTGAGAGCTCGAGTTGGTCCCCACCGGTTTCTTCGACTTTGTACGTAATGTCGACGACCTGGCGATCGGGATCGATCCGCGTCTCTGGGATAAGGGTTTCGGGATTGAAATACCCGAGCTGCGCCAGCTCACGAATCGAGCGCTGGATGGCGTCGCGAGAGAACGTGTTTCCCGGGATCGTGCGAAGCTGGCGGAGGATCACATGGTCCTTCGTCTTGGTATTTCCTGCGACGGTGATGTCGCCGAAGTCGTAGATGTCCCCTTCGAAGACCTCGAACGAAAGATCCAGCGAGTCGCCTCCCACGTCTGTTATGGTTGGAACGACGTTGAAGCGAACGTATCCGACGTTGTAGTAGAGACTGGCGACGTCAGTACTCTGGGAATTTGCATACAGGTTTGTTTCGAAGCGTTTGGTATTGAAGACGTCCCCTTTCTCGAAACCGAGGGCGGCAGCGAGCTGCGCGTCTGAGAAGGCCGTATTGCCTTCCCAATCAATGTTCCTGACGAAATACTGCGGTCCTTCGTGGAGGTCGATCTCGACCCTGACGCCGGGCGAGTTTTCGTCTCTCATGTAGACGTACGACGTGTCGCGGAGAATGCGCGCGTCGTAATGGCCCTTCTCATTGTAGTATGCGATCACGTTGCGAAGGTCTTCCTCGAACTTGTCGCGTTCGAACTTCTCTCCCCGCCAGAACCGCCACCAGCGATCCTCTTTTGTGTTCTTGAGTCTGCCCTTGACCTTGCCGTCGCTGAAGGCCTCATTCCCCTTGATGACGATGTCTTCGACCTCGACCTTCTTGCCTCGGTGAACGACGAATTCAATCGCGAGTCGGTTGTCGTCGGTTACGGTCCGGTTGACGTCGACAGTGGTCATTGGGCGGCCCTTTTGAGCGTAGTAGGCCACAATGGCGTTCACCGAGCGCTCGACGTCGCCGGAACGCACGGCCTGCCCTCTCAACAGCGGGACGAGGCGTGTGAGCTCGTCGCGATCTCCGCCCTTCACCCCGTCGAACGTGTACTCACGGAGACGGGGCTCTTCCTTGACTCGGATGAGCAGGTAGACCTCATCTCCGACGTACCGCTCCGCTACGATCTCGACGTCGGAGAAAAGGCCGAACCGATACAACTGGCGTATTGCCTTGCCGAACGCTTCGTCGTGTGGGATCATCACTTCCTGACCGACTTCGAGCCCCGACTGACGAACGACAAGAAACTGAGTGTTTTGATCAGACACGCCCTCAACGTTGATCGCCAGAATACGATAGTTCCTCGGCGCGCGCGTGAGGTATTCCTCGTCCATCACGCCGGAACCGCTGATCTGAGCGACGGCACTCACGTGTACGGCGAGAGCGACGGCGACGACGCCCAGAAGTTGAAAAATGAATCGCTTCACAAGAGGAATTCGGTCAGCCGGATATGAGGAGCGCCGGTCTGAACCGGTAAGCACTGCGTAGGTTTCGAATGTCAGCGGTCAAATGTGCGTGCACCAAGTCCAATATTCCCGGCGCGCCCGTTTCCAGAAACGTTGCTGCAGAGCGTTTTATTGCCGGAATTTTCAGGCGTTCACAGTTTCGCCAGACATTTTTAGACGCCCGAAGCGACGTTCGCGATCCTGAAATTGTTTGAGGATTCTGTAGAGATGACGGCGTCGGAACTCCGGCCACGATGACTCAGTGACGAATATCTCGGAGTACGCGACCTGCCATAGCAGAAAATTCGACACGCGCAAATCGCCGCCGGTGCGGATGAGCAAGTCGGGATCCGGCATTCCGGCAGTCTCGAGGTGTTCCTCGATTACGTGCTCGTCGACCTCATCCGGGTCCATACTTCCCAGCCTGACCTTCTCAGCTATTCGACGGGTGGCCTCGGTCAGCTCCCAGCGTCCGCTATAGGAGATTGCGAGAGAAAGCGTCAATCCGGTGCAATGCGCGGTGGCGTCGATACATGCCTGCAGCTCGAGTCGACAGAGTTCCGGGAGCCGGGCCATTTCGCCGATCACTTTCAGCTGCACGTTATTGTCGAGCAGCGTCTTCCGCTCCGACCGGACGGTCTTGACGAGAAGATCCATGATGGCGCTTACCTCAGATTCCGGTCGATACCAGTTCTCCGTCGAGAAGGTGTACAGTGTCAGGTACCCGATTCCCAGCTCTGCGCAGGCCTCGGTGACGTCCCTGACGGATTCGATGCCGATCGCATGGCCGTAGACGCGATGGCGTCCGTGACGCCTAGCCCACCTCCCGTTGCCGTCCATGATGATGGCGATGTGCTTGGGAAGATTGCCGCGTTGTTGGATCGCATCCCGAACGCGGCTATCTGAGGATTGACCTCGAATTCTGAAAAAGCCCATGATTCGCCTTCGGCCGAGGCGGGCCGGTTATCTCACAGCCGCAAGATGTCGTTAACAATGAGAAAGGCCATCAGGGTTAGAATCAGCACCATGCCGACCTGCTGCACCGCCATCCTGAGTCGAAGTGGCGGCTCCTTACGTGCGATGGCCTCATACACCAGAAATACAAGATGCCCGCCGTCGAGTGCAGGAATCGGCAGGATATTAATGAATGCAAGCGTAATCGATAGCATGGCGACGATGAACCAGAACTGCTCCCAGCCGCGGTCGAGGGCCTCTTTTGTCACCTTGCCGATAATGACCGGGCCTCCGAGATTTTCCTTCAGGCTCTCTTTGCCCGTTGCGAGTTTCTTGAAGCTCTGCACGGTTGCGACCGTCGACTCCCAGGCGGACTTGAAGCCGGCGACGATGGCCTCGCCAACCCCGTACGGCCTGTGCTCGTAGATCTGCGGATTGTCGAATATGAGGTCACGTGTGACGACGCCGATCCCCAGCCGGTAGTCACCGTCAGACATTTCGGGCTGCGCCGGAAGCACAAGACGCTCCGTTCCTTCATCCGTCGTCCGGGCGACCGTAAGCTCGATCGATTTTCCTTCCGAGCGTTTGATCACATTGATGAGCTCGGACGAAATGCGAACGGGGTATCCGTCGACGAGAAGCACCTTGTCGCCGCGTTGCAGTCCTGCGAGTGCGCCCGCGTCGTCGGCGTTCACGCTGAGCACCTGTACATACGGCTCACCGTAGATGCCCGCGCCGAAAATCCCGCTGCCGCGTTCGCGCGTCAGCTGGGTTACAAGATCCTCCGGCGCCGTGAGGATCTGGATCTGACCTTGCCTCTCGACCGTGAACGTAGCCTGGTCGGCGGCGAGCGACCGGAGCCCCAGTATCTCGTCGAAGCGCTCGATGTTGTCTCCATTCACGGCCCAAACGCGGTCACCCGTCCGGAAACCGATTCCGTACGCGACGCTGCCCTCTTCCACGTAGATCGAGGGAACGCGATCGGCGGGCACGTAGTCCTCTCCGTATGCGTACTTCAACCCCACGAAAATGAACGCCGCGAGGACCAGATTGAACACCACTCCGGCAGAAATCACAATCATCCGCTGCCAGACCGGCTTCGACCGAAACTCCCATGGTTTCGGCTCCGAAGCCGCGAACTCGGCGTCCATGCTCTCGTCGACCATTCCGGAGATCTTGACGTATCCCCCCAAAGGCGTCGCGCCAATGCGGTACTCCGTGTCTCCAATTTTCTTGCTGACGATTTTCGGCGGAAACCCGATCGAAAACTGCTCGACCCTCATTTTGAACAGTTTCGCAGTCAGGAAGTGGCCCAGTTCGTGAACGAACACTAGGATACCCAGGGCCAGCACGACCGGCAGGATGTAGCTCAGAGCGTTTAGGATCGTTTCCATAAGGGCTGTTACTTAAGGCGGTGCGAAGAACCACCCGGGGTCAGTTTCAATTCGCGGTCGCTCGTTTCAGTTCCGTCACGTGACGTCGAGTCTGCGCATCCACCCATTCGAGGGCGTCGAGTGAGTCGCACGCAGTCAGAGGCACGTTGTCGAGCGCGTCTTCGATGAGTAACGGAATGTTGCTGAAGGAGATGCGTCCTTCAAGGAAAAGTGACACCGCAACCTCATTAGCTGCGTTCAGTACCGCGGGCGCCGCACTTCCGGCTCCGACGGCCTCGTACGCAAGGCGAATACACGGAAACTTCAGGGTGTCGGGCGGGGCAAAATCCAACCGCACCGCCTCAGTCCAGTTGATCCGCCCGAGTTCACAAGGGAGCCGGGTGGGGTATCCCAGAGCATACTGAATAGGCAATCGCATGTCGGGCAGGCTGAGCTGGGCCTTCACGGAGCCGTCTATGAATTCAATCATCGAATGAACGACCGACTGAGGATGCACCACGATGTCGATTCGCTCGGGATCGAGCCCGAAGAGCCAATGGGCTTCAATCAGCTCCAGACCCTTATTCATCATCGTGGCCGAATCAATGCTGATTTTGCGTCCCATCGACCAGTTCGGATGAGTCAGTGCCTCTTCTCTGGTAATTGTATCGAAGGTCGAAACCGGCCGGTCTCGGAACGGACCTCCCGAAGCCGTCAGGATGAGTCGTTCGACGGACTCGGGCGACTCGCCCTCCAGACATTGAAATATGGCCGAGTGCTCCGAATCGACCGGAATCAGCTTCGCTCCCGTTCGATCGACGAT
>DATKEJ010000379.1:0-31188 GCA_035512315.1 Rhodothermales bacterium
TGTCGACGCGCAATCCACCCGAAACGTCACCGCCGGGCTTGGCGTCCCTTTCTCCAACGAGGACCACGATTATCCCGAAGATCCCCCTGAATACGGTTTGGGAGGTTGGGTCGATCCTGACGGCGCGGCGCTCATTTACGATAAGTACGACATCTGGCTTGTCCCCTTGTCGGGCGACGAGGCGCCGTCGTGTCTGACCGGTGGAGAAGGAAGAGGGCAAAAGCGAACGTTCCGCGTGATCGTGACCGATCGGGAGAAGGAGTTTTACGAGGATGGCAAGAGTCTGCTTCTCAGCGCCTACCACAACGACAGGAAGAACTGGGGCTTCTATTCTGCGACGGTCGGCGGAAACGGCGTCGCGCCTTTGCTCGAGGCCGACAAGAAATACCAGTTCTTATCAAAGGCGAAAGAGGCGGACGTGTACCTCTTCACACAGGAGGATTACAACGAGTTTCCCGATCTGTGGGTCAGCGATTCTCGATTTCGCAACCCTCGGAAAATCACAGATCTCGGATCCCAGACCGATGGTTTCGGCTGGGGAACGTCGGAGCTCGTCGAGTGGACGAGCGCCGACGGGATCCCGCTGCAGGGCGTCCTCATTCGCCCCGGGAATTACGAGCCGGGCCGCCGGTATCCCGTGCTGGTCTATTTCTACCGGTTTTTCTCCCAGACGCTGCACGATTTCAACGAACCGGTAGTAAATCATAGACCCAGCTTCCCGCTTTACGCGAGTAACGGTTATGCCATTTTCCTGCCCGACATCCGGTTCGAGATCGGACGGCCGGGTTTCTCGGCGACGAAGGCCATTGTCCCGGGAGTCCAGAAGCTCGTCGACATGGGAATCGCCGACCCGAAGGCCATCGGATTGCACGGTCACTCGTGGAGCGGATACCAGGCGGCCTTCATCGTCACGCAGACGAACATCTTCGCGGCCGCTGTTGCCGGCGCTCCGGTTTCGAACATGACGAGCGCGTATGGCGGGATTCGCTGGGAGAGCGGTCGCGGCCGTCAGTTCCAGTACGAGAGGACGCAGAGCCGTCTGGGCGGAAGTCTCTGGGAGGCCAGGGATCGCTATATCGACAACTCGCCGCTCTTTTTCGCCGACCGGATCCAAACGCCGATCCTGCTGATGTTCGGTGATGAGGACGGGGCGGTTCCCTGGTACCAGGGTATTGAGCTTTACCTCGCGCTACGCCGGCTCGGAAAGGATGCGATATTCCTTCAATACCGGGGCGAACCTCATCATTTGAAGAAGTATCCGAACAAGCTGGACTACTCGATCAAGATGAAGGAGTATTTCGATCACTATCTCAAAGGAGAGCCTGCACCGGCCTGGATCTCGGTGGGCGTTCCGTACGAAGGGGATTGACGGCCGGCTGCCCTCAAATCAGGAGATTCCTCACACACGGTCTTCCACGCGCGGCGTAAGCTTTTCTTTTGGCGGCTGTGTGCGACTTGAATTCGAGCTAGGCGCCGGTAGGCTGGACCCGTACGTCGGGCGATCACCTCGGGAATGTGTCGTTTGGCCAGGCAACCTCCACGTACTATCAGGAGAACGTCGACCTGAATTTCTTCAACTACTACCTCAAGGGGAAAGGCTCGCTTGACCTTCCTGAAGTCCTTGCCTACTGCACGGGGTCGAACGATTGGCATCGGTTCGATGCCTGGCCGCCAACCGACTTTGACGAGGTCTCGATTTTTTCGCTCAACTGGCCGGCGGCATCTCTTCGAGAATCCGGCAAACGCGGAGGAGGCATACGACGAATTTGTGAGCGACCCGGCTAACCCCGTGCCGATACGCAGGAGACTCGCATCGATCGATCGCGCGAATACATGGTCGAGGATCAGCGTTTCGCAGCTGTGCGACCGGACGTATTGGTGTACGAGTCGGATATCCTGACTGAGGACTTTACGCTGGCCGGACCTGTAAACGTGGAGATCTTCGTTTCGACGACCGGGACCGACGCCGATTTCGTCGTCAAGCTGATCGACGTTTTCCCGGACGAGGAGCCCGAATGGCAGGCTGTTAACGCAAAGCACCTCGACGTGCCCATGGCCGGCTACCAGATGATGGTTCGAGGGGAAGTGTTCCGGGGGAAGTTCCGGAACAGCTTCGAGGTCCCGGAGCCGATGGTTCCCGGGGCGGTCACCCGCATCACGTTCGCAGCACCAGACATCCTTCACACCTTCGGGGCAGGCCACAGGATCATGGTCCAGATATAGAGCTCGTGGTTTCCGCTGGTTGATCGAAACCCGCAGACTTTCACCGACATCTACTCCGCGAGGGCTGCAGATTTCCAACCGGCCTCGCACCGGATTTACGCGGGCGGAGCCCACCCGTCGAACATTCGCATCGCGCGGATCGTGACGCCGACCGGGGGCTAACGGGAAATGAAATAGATTCCGATCCACGTCGCCGATAGCACGCTGTTGATTTACCTCGACTCGTTGGGTTCGGTCGACAGTGTTTGGGTGTCTGACACGCTCGTATCCCTTCCAAACCGGTTTCACGGAGCGAACGAAGCTGCGGCCGCATTCTAGCGACCACATGTCGTTTCGAAAATGGGGATACCCCGCCGTTAAGATCATCGAGGAGGAGGGGGGCGACTTTAACCCGTCTATCACACCGAGGATGACATAATCGACCACTTTGACCTCGAGTATTTCCACGAGGTCGCGAAGCTCGCCGTGGCGACGGTCGCCGAGCTCGCCTTGTCTGGGACGGCGGTCGCGGCGGAGTCTGAGTCTCCTGTTGAAGACGATTTCCTGCGATCCGGTATACCCGAATCCCGCTCGTGACTTCGTTGAGCTTCGTCACACGGCGACGCGCCCCGACGACCTGAGATTCAGGATCACGAACGTGCTCGGCAGGACCGTGACGGTGCTGCGCGGTGATGCAGGGAAGCCGGGGATGCAGGTAATCCGGTGGACGATCCCGACTGATTTGCCCGCCGGCCTGTACTTCGTCACCCTTCAATCGGACGCGATGACGACCGGCCTTTTGTCGTGAGCCGGTAGAGACGATCAGCGGCTGAAACAAAGTCCGGTGCTTGCAGAGGTCAAGCGAATTCGAGGGCCTCCGTCCCAAAGTGGAATTTCAAACGGTCGAATTCGATACGGTCCTCGCCGGGCTGAAGCCCGGCTTGGAGAAGTAGGGGTCGGCTCGCTGCCCCGGGCTGAAGCCCGGGGCGGTTACTCCGAACCCCGTACTCCGAACCTCGAACCTCCAACGTTAATCATCGAACAGGGGGAACGCCCGTGTGAACCAGAAAATACCTCAATCCATCCGCGATGGCACGCCAGCTCGCCTCGATGATGTTTGCCGATACGCCGACCGTGTTCCAGGTTTGATCCTCGGTGCTGTGCTCGACCAGAACTCTGACGACAGCGGCCGTCCCGCTGTCCGGATTTACCACTCTGACCTTGTAGTCGGAGAGACGAACCTCTTCGAGCTCGCGATACGACCCCTGCAGTGCTCTCCGTAGAGCGAGCGACAGGGCATCGACCGGCCCGACTCCCTCAGCGGCTACCAGCTCGCGATGACCTCCGACCCACAACGCCAGCGTCGCCTCCGAGTGGTCGGCGCCGTCTTCGCCCTTCTCCGACCGGACCCGAAGCCGATCCAGTTTGAAGTACTCGGTGTCTTCACCTTGCATGCTCCTCAGCAGGAGTTCAACTGAGGCCTCGGCGCCTTCGAAGCTGTAGCCGAGATTTTCGAGTTCCTTGATTCGCTCCACGGCGGCTCTAGCCTGCTCGCTGTCGTCGAGCGCGACCCCCATTTCGGTCGCCTTGTAGTGTACGTTGCTCCGGCCGGAGAGGTCAGACACGAGTACGCGACGCTGATTGCCGACGACTTCCGGAACGATGTGTTCGTACGCCCGCGGGTCTTTCATGACCGCCGACACGTGGATCCCTCCTTTGTGCGCGAACGCGCTTCTCCCGACGTACGGCGCTCGGTCGACCGGATCCAGGTTGGCGACTTCATTGACGAAGTGCGAGACGTCCGCCAGGTGCGACAGACCGGCATCCGGGATGCACGAATACCCCAGTTTCAGCTGGAGGCTCGGGATGATCGCGCAGAGATCGGCGTTCCCGCATCGCTCACCGATTCCGTTCACTGTTCCCTGCACGTGTCGCACCCCGTTTTCAACGGCGACGATTGAGTTGCTCACTGCACATCCTGAGTCGTTATGCGTGTGAATTCCGACCGGCGCCTTGAGATCGCCCGTGACCGACCGGACGATCTTCGCCAACTCGCTCGTGAGCGTACCGCCGTTAGTGTCGCAAAGGACGACCACGTCCGCACCGGCATCGACCGCCGCAGTCAGAGTTCTCCGGGCGTATGTTTCGTCATCCTTGAATCCGTCGAAGAAATGCTCGGCATCGTAGATGACCCGCTTCCCGAGGTTCTTCAGGTACGCGACCGACGATCGAATCAACTCGAGGTTCTCGTCTAGATCGATCCCGAGCGCCACGCGTGCATGCAACGTCCATGATTTGCCGAAAATCGATACGGTCGGTGTGCCGGCATCGATCAAAGCCTGGAGGTTAGGATCGTTCTCAGGATCGTTGCCCGGCCTTCGTGTGGAGCCGAACGCGCAGATCTGTGCGTGCTGCCAATCGATCTCCCGCGCCAGCTTGAAGAACTCGGCGTCTTTCGGATTCGAGCCCGGCCATCCGCCCTCGATCACGTCGATGCCGAGTCGATCCAGCCTCTGCGCTATCCTGATCTTGTCACGCGCCGAAAGGGTCACGTGTTCACCCTGCGTCCCGTCTCTCAGCGTCGTGTCGAAGATTTCGACTTTGGGTCCGGCTCCGATCGTCATGATTCACTCTCGGCTCGTCGCTTGACTCCAGAAATTCCGGCAGTCTCCGGTGCCGGTTGAACCGCGTCCCTGCCGTGTTCTCAGTCGTTCGTCATTAAGTTCTCGGAAGGTCGCCATCACCCTTCGTTGGCAGTTTCGTCGAGCCGCAGAGATACTCATCGACCTCGCGGGCGGCCTCGCGGCCCTCCGAAATCGCCCACACGACGAGCGACTGGCCGCGGCGCGCGTCTCCGGCTGAGAAAATCCCCGGCTTGCTCGTCTGGAACCCACGTTTCGTCGCGATATTTCCGCGATCGTCCAACTCGACGCCGAGGCGGGCCACCACCCCACCGGCTTCCGGCCCTCCATAGCCTATGGCCAGCAGAACCAGGTCTGCGGGCCACGAGCGATCTGAGCGCTCAAGCTCCACGATCTGAGGCCTGGCTCCGGGCCGGGCGGCGAACTCCACATCGACGGTTCGTGCCGCGCAGACCCTTCCGTCAAATCCGTCGAAACCCTTCGTCATTAACGACCAGACACGGTCGCATCCTTCTTCGTGGGAGGAGCTCACGCGAAAGACATTGGAGAAAAACGGCCACGAATTATCCTCGGCACGCGATTCCGGAGGCGCTGAGAGGATCTCGAAACTCGTGACGGACCGCGCTCCCTGTCGATTCGCCGTGCCAATACAGTCACTGGCAGTGTCGCCTCCACCGATGACGAGGACGTTGCGGCCGTGAGCATTGATTGGGACGTCGTGTGACGCACGATCGCCGGACACCCGTTCGTTCTGCTGCTTCAGGAAGTCCATCGCGAAGTGGATGCCGTCCAGATCGCGCCCCGGCACATCGATGTCGCGGGGGTTCGTCGCGCCGATGCACAACACGACCGCGTCGAAATCCTTTAGGACTTCCATTGGCTCCGAAGATCCAATGTCGGTTCCTGGCTGAAAGGAGACGCCCTCGGCTTCCATGATCGCCAGCCTGCGATCGAGCACGTGTTTCTCGAGCTTGAAATCCGGGATTCCGTACCGAAGCAGCCCTCCGATACGGTCGGCGCGTTCAAAGACGGTTACGAAATGGCCGGCGTGGTTGAGTTGATCGGCGCACGCCAGGCCCGCGGGACCGGACCCGATCACTGCGACGGATTTTCCCGAGCGTCGCGAAGGGGGCGACGGCGCTATCCACCCCTCGGCGTAAGCCCGCTCGACGATTTCACGCTCAATCTGCTCGATGGTCACGGCCAGGGAGGTAATTCCAAGCACGCACGCCGATTCACAAGGGGCCGGGCAGATTCGGCCGGTGAATTCAGGGAAGTTGTTCGTTGCTCGAAGCCGCTCAAATGCCGACCGCCAGTCATCCTTGTAAACGAGATCGTTCCAGTCGGGGATCGCGTTGCCGAGGGGGCAGCCGGCCAGGCAGAACGGTACGCCGCAGTCCATGCAGCGCGAGGCCTGCCGGCGGACGTCGTCCTCAGGAAACGGAAGGTATACTTCCCGATAGTCGGCCAGTCTTTCGGATACGGGCCGGCGCCGCGGCAATTCGCGCGGATGCTCCAGAAATCCGACAGGATTACCCATTGTGCCTCTCTCCGTCTGTCATGTCACGCGGCGATATGTTCTGCCGTTTTGGCGTCAGATTCTTCCTGCTCCAGTCGAACCAGGGCTTTCCGGTATTCGATCGGCATCACCTTGACGAACTGCTGCAGAGCGACTTCCCAGTTGTCAAGCACCCACGTTGCGACCGCGCTGCCGGTCAAATCTCTGTGCGTCTCGACCAAACGTCGCAGTTCTGCCACGTCGTCGGCGAGATCCAGTTGGAGGAGCTCAACCGACTCCAGATTGCAGCGGCCGCTCCTGAAGTCCTGCGTCCCGTCGAGCACATAGGCAATGCCTCCGCTCATTCCGGCCGCGAAGTTGCGTCCGGTCGGACCAAGCACGACGACTCGGCCGCCCGTCATGTACTCGCATCCGTGGTCGCCGACACCCTCCACGACTGAATTCAAACCGCTGTTTCGCACGCAGAAACGTTCGCCGGCCTGGCCACGGATAAAGGCCTCGCCGCTCGTTGCGCCGTAGAAGGCGACATTGCCGACGATGATATTTTTCTCGGGCTCGAAGCGGGCCGTTGGCGGAGGAACGATCACGAGCCGTGCCCCGGAGAGCCCTTTCCCGCAGTAATCATTCGCATCGCCTTCGAGCCGGGCGGAAATCCCTTTTGCGCCGAACGCCATGAAGCTCAGGCCGGCGCAGCCGCGAAAACGAAGGGATACGGCGTCGTCTGCGACGGCGTTTTCACCGAATCGGTTTGTCAGTTCGGCGCTCAGCGTCGTTCCGACCGTCCGATCGGTGTTACGAATCACGGCTTCGAAGTCTGCCGTTCCGAGTTCCGTTAGTCGCGGGATGATCTCCGAAACGAGCTGCCTGTCCAAGGCCGAGACGGCATCGTGAACCTGGCCGTTGGTGCGAAAATCGACGAGAATTCCAGGAATGTGAGCCGGATGGAGGAGCCGGGACAGATCCAGGCTGGACGCTTTCCAGTGCTCGGCGCCATCACCAACGCGGAGATGTTCCACCCGCCCGACCATGTCGTCGATGGATCGGAATCCAAGCTCCGCCATGATCCCCCTCAACTCCTCCGCAACGAAGCGGAGGTAGTTGATGACGTGTTCCGGTTTTCCGGCGAAGTGCTTTCGGAGTGCGGGGTTCTGTGTAGCAATACCGACCGGACACGTATTCAGGTGGCATTTTCGCATCATGATGCACCCAAGGGCAACCAGTGGCGCGGTCGAAAAACCGAACTCGTCGGCGCCCAGCAGGCAGGCTATCGCCACGTCGCGGCCTGTTTTGAGCTGCCCGTCACACTCGAGTTTCACTCTGGAGCGGAGTCCGTTCAATACGAGCGTCTGGTGTGTCTCGGCCAGACCGAGTTCCCAGGGGAGGCCTGCGTGAGCCAGCGAGGTTTTCGGGGAGGCTCCGGTGCCTCCATCGTGACCACTGATCAGGATCACGTCGGCTTTGCCTTTGGCCACACCTGCTGCGATCGTCCCGACCCCGCATTCCGACACGAGCTTGACGCTGATTCGCGCACCCGGATTGGCGTTTTTCAAGTCGTGGATCAGTTGTGCGAGGTCTTCGATCGAATAGATGTCATGGTGGGGCGGGGGAGAGATCAACCCGACGTACGGCGTCGCGTGACGTGTCTTCGCGATCCACGGAAACACCTTCTCACCCGGCAGCTGCCCGCCCTCTCCCGGCTTCGCTCCCTGCGCCATCTTGATCTGGATCTCGTCGGCGCTTGCCAAATAACCGATCGTCACCCCGAATCGGCCGGATGCGACCTGCTTGATTCTGCTGCGGGTCGCACTTTCCCGGTCGTACCGATCCGGATCTTCTCCGCCCTCTCCGGTATTGCTCTTTCCGCCGATGGCGTTCATGGCGGCGGCCAGGGTCTCGTGGGTCTCCCGGCTGATTGAACCATATGACATCGCACCGGTCTTAAAGCGGGTGACGATCGAGGTCCACGGCTCCACCTCCTCGATGGGCACTGAGGTCCCCTGGTTGACGTCGAACTCGAGGAGATTCCGCAGGGACATGGGCCTCTCCGATCGCTCGTTGACGAGTCGACTGAACTCCTCGTAAGATTCGAAACGATTTCGACGCACGGCGTCCTGCAGTCGGGCGATTGTCAGCGGATCGTACGCGTGGCGTTCTCCGTTGCGCCGCCATTCGTACCGGCCTCCGACTGCCAGCTCATCCGACCCCGAGGAGCTCTGGTATGCTCGTTGATGGCGCAATCGCGCCTCAGTGGCGATCACGTCGAGGCCGATTCCGCCGACGCGCGACGGTGTACCGGTGAAGTACTGCGCTGTCACGTCCTTCGCGATCCCGATGGCTTCGAATACCTGCGCGCCGCAATAGCTTTGGATCGTCGATATGCCCATTTTCGACATAACCTTGAGGATGCCGTCTTCGACCGCGTGCACGAAGTTGTTTCGACTCGTCTCGCGGTCCTCCGAGCGGGCGGCCGCCGTCTCCAGAGCGAGGTATGGACAAATTGCCTCCGCACCGTAACCGAGCAGGAGCGCGAAATGGTGGACCTCGTGAGGCTCGCCGCTTTCGACGACCAGCGCCGTTTTCGTTCGCAGACTCTCGCGGATCAGAAAGTGATGCACTGCGGCGGTGGCCAGTAGGGCGGGGATGGGCGCGTAGTTCCCGTCGACGCCCCGATCGCTGAGGATGAGCGTGGTGTTGCCATCGTGAATCGCCGTCCTGGCCGCCTCACACAGGTCGGCGAGGGCGGTTGAAAGAGCCTCAGTGCCGAGGTGGACGTTGAAGAGTGACTGGAGCGTTATGGCCGACAGTCCTTCGTCTCGGAGCGAGCGAATTTTCTGGAGATCCGCTTCCGTCAGGATTGGGCCCTTCAAGCGTACGACGCGGCAGTGTTCCGGAGTTTCCTGAAAGAGATCGCGTGCGCCGCCGAGATTTGTCAGCAGCGACGTCACCATTTCTTCCCTGATCGCGTCGAGCGGAGGGTTCGTCACTTGGGCAAAAAGCTGCCGGAAGTAGTCATACAGCAGGCGCGGGTTATCCGAAAGAACGGCGAGCGGCGTGTCGTCGCCCATCGAGCCGAGGGCCTCCTTCGCGTCCACGCCCATCGGGTCGATGATCTTGGTCACCGCCTCGTCGGTGTAGCCGAACGCGTTTTGAAGCGTCCTCAGATCCTCGAAAACCTGCTGCGGCGGGTCTTCGGTGTGCGGCAAATCTTCGAGGAATCGCACCTCTTCGCTCAGCCAGGAGCGATACGGCCTGCGGCGGGCGATTCGAAGCTTGATCTCATCGTCGGAGATGATGCGGTGCTCAACGAGGTCGACCAGCAGCATTTTCCCCGGTTGCAGGCGGCCTTTCGATGCGATGCGGGCGGGATCGACGTCGATGACGCCGGATTCGGACGCCAGGACCACGAGGCCGTCATCCGTGATCGTATATCGGGAAGGACGCAAACCGTTGCGATCCAACGCGGCGCCGATGTAGCGGCCGTCGGTGAACGGGACGGTCGCGGGGCCGTCCCACGGCTCCATCAGACAGGCATGATACTCATAGAAAGCGCGGAGCTCGTCAGGCATCGATTCGTTCTGCTCCCAGGCTTCGGGCATCATCATCATGAGCGCGTGCGGCAGCGATCGGCCGGTGTGATGGAGCAACTCGAGGGCATTGTCCAACTTTCCCGAATCGCTCGAGCGATCGTTCAGGACTGGCAGCACTTTTTCGAGATCGGGGCCGAATCGCTCCGACTTGAAGAGGCCCTGACGGGCGCGCATCCAATTCTCGTTTCCCCGCAGCGTGTTGATTTCGCCATTGTGGCACAGAAAACGGAATGGTTGCGCGAGCGACCAACTGGGGAAGGTGTTCGTGCTGAAACGGGAATGGACCATGGCAAGCGCGCTTTCCGTCAGCGAGTCTGTCAGGTCCTTATAGAATACCCCGAGCTGCCGGGCCGTGAGCATCCCCTTGTAAACCAGCGTTTGGGCAGAAATGCTTGCGATGTGAAAATCCTCGCTGCCTCGCCATGGCATCGACCAGACGAACCGCTCTACGGACTTGCGGACGACGTACAGCTTGCGCTCGAACGCCGGACCGTCCATTTCGACCGGTCCCTTCCCGACGAAAACGTGCCAGATTGCCGGCATGGATGCGCGGGCCGATTCTCCAATAGCGTCAGGTCGAGTGGGCACTTCCCTCCATCCAAGCAGGCGGAGACCCTCGGCGCGAATTGTCTTCTCGACCGCTTGGCGGCAGCGGGCGCGCGTTTTCTTATCGCCGGGAAGAAACACGAGCCCCACTCCATAATCCCCAGCGGAGGGAAGCGGGATGAACCATTCCCGCGCCGCCGCCGCCATCAAGGCGTGGGGGACCTGGATCGTCACGCCGGCGCCGTCCCCGGTGTTCGGATCGGATCCGCGAGCCCCCCGATGATCCAGATTGGAGAGGAGGTTGAGTCCGAGACGCACGATGTCATGCGTCGGTGCGCCGTCCACACGGCAGACGAAACCAACGCCGCAGGCATCGTGCTCGAAGCGAGGGTCGTACAACCCCGCTCTTCCCGCCGCTTGCTCTATCGCCTCGTGGTCCATGCCTCGGCTTGGGTTTGCTGCTCCCTCACTTTGTCAGGACGTCATGCGGCAGAGTTCTGGACTGAGGGATCAGCGGTTGGTTTGTTCAGCTCCCAATAGGGATGTGGGCAATTCGCATCAGAAACGTGGGGGAGTCATCCAGCTTTCGGAGGACCCGGCCCTGGTCAGTCCGGGATCCGGACCGATCGATGTTGCGCTCGTTGTGCGTCATGCGTGTTGGAGATTTATGTCCTCAATAACCCCAATTGTGAACGGCTCGTCAAGACGAAAAAATAGGACGTTTCCGAAATAATAAATCCATGGTAGCGCTTTCAGTAAATAAAATTATCATAATGACTGTATCTGTATTAATTAATTAGTTATAATCGCGTCATAGCGTTAGTGATGACTCAGGCGACGCTTCGATTGCAGGACGTAATTCACGATTTGTTCACAAATGTGATCTAAGACAGACTCGAGAACTTCTCAGGAGCAACCATGAATATTGGCAAATCAATCAAGATCCACTTTGGGCCGATCCTCGGCCTGTTCGTTCTGCAGTTGACTGCGTGTTCCCTCCCGGCATTCGGGCAGGGATTCTCGCTCGGCGCGGATTTCGTCAGCCGCTACGTGTGGCGCGGGACGGATTACGGAGAGGCGGCCTCGATTCAGCCTGCGCTGTCGTATGCGGCGTCGGGATTCGAAGTCGGTACCTGGGCCTCGTACGCGATCGACCCCGATGCCGCGGTGGTTAACGAGCACGACGTATGGATAGGGTACACTATCGAGACATCCGGCGCCGGCTCGATCTCGTTCGGCGTTACGGACTACTACTTTCCGGCTCCGGGTGCCGTGGGGTTCTTCGAATTCGACGGCGACGGGGAAGGAGCGCACTGGCTCGAGCCGTATGCCGCCTACACCCTGCCGGGATCGGTTCCGCTGACCCTGTACGGGGCCGCATTCCTTCATAACGACCCCGACCACTCGCTGTACCTCCAGGCCAGTTTGCCTGTTAAGATCGACGGCGTCGAGGTTGGTCTGACAGCAGGGGCCGTCGGAGCGCGAAGCAATCTTTATGGCACCGACGGATTCAGCTTCGTGAATCTGGCGCTGTCGGTGTCGAAACCGGTCACCATCACCGATCAATTCGCGCTTCCGATCAGCGTGGCCTACATCCTCAACCCGGATGCCGAGCGATCATATCTCGTTTTTGGTATCAGCCTGTAGAGTGGTGCGCTATTTCGGGACGACGCGCCGGGTCCTCGGAGCCGTTGGAGCCGATCTTGACCCGATCCTCTCCCATGACATAGTCGATCGCCTCCGACGCGGTGTAGGAGGACTCTCCGCTCCTTAACACGCTGTGCAGAAACGAGAAATCGTCGCCGGCGGTGACGAGCGGCAGCTCCGGTCCGCCGGCCCGAACCTGGCCGAGTCCGATCGTTGCCATCAGCCCGTTACACAGGCATATTCTTCTCTCGGTCGCCTCAACCGGGCCGCCTTTTCTCTCGAAGTCAGCTACTGGCTCCGCCGCGCAGCGATAGGCCGTTTTACCCTCGGACGAGACCAGCATTTCACGCAGGTATCCCATGTCGCAGATTCTCGGCCGCTCATCGAATCCAGTCGGCTTGCCGGCCGTTTCTTCCAGCTCCGCAATCTTGAATGGGAAACCCGTCGGCGAAGCCTCGAAGTCGGTTCTGATCTTGAGATTTCCACGCAGAAAATCGTCGATGAGTCGTCGCTTCAACGACGGCATGATTCCTGACTCATCTGAAAGGGCGAAAATGGAACCTAGTTGAACCCCGGTGGCGCCGGACTCGAGCGCCTCGCCGAACCGCTCCGGCGATGCGTAGGAGCCCGCCAACCAGAACGGCCTGCCGATCTCGGCTATGGCGGCGAGATCGGGCACGTCCTTCGGTCCGTATTGGTTTGGTTCGGTGGATGCGTTCCGGTCACGCCTGGGCGGTGCGTTGTGTCCGCCGGCAGTGTAATTCTCGACGATGAATCCATCCGTAAACCCGCTGGCCCTGCGTTCGAAAGTCTTGGCCAGCGTTTCGGACGAGATGATCGCAAGAAACAGAGGGCGTTTCAGCTCGATCGGCGGACCCTCGAGAAATTTCGCCGGGTTGAACGATTGCGTGACCGATCGAACATCAGGGTTCTCGATGACGGTCAGCTTGAGTTCGACTTCCTCCCATTTCGCCAGCTTGTCGAGGATGCCGGGGATAGCAAGCGGAATTCCGGCCCCCATCAAAATCGCATCGACTCGCGCGAGCATCGCACCGAGCAGGGACGGAAGCGTCGGTCGTTGGACCTTCTCCAGATAGTTTATCCCGACGAGCCCTTCATGTCCCTCCTTGGCGAGGTACACTTCGACGAAATTCGCCACGATCAGCAGTTCGGCGACGTCGCGACTTAGTTTCTCGGAGACCATCGAGTTGTTTCTGAACGGGAGGCCCGGAAGTTTCCCCCCTGGAACGAAGTACCGGTCTCTGACGCGCCCGGCCATCGCGGGCCAGGGGAATTGAGACAGCGCCCGGCGCAGGTCGCCCGCCTCGTCGCCGAGCTGAAGCCGGCGTGCGAGCACCGAATCCAGCGCGGTGCCGGAAACGACGCCCATCTGCCCCCTGCTGGCGACGGCTCTCGCCAGATCCCAGTTCGACACACCGATTCCCATTCCGCCCTGAATGATCTTCGGGAGTATCACTTTCGTGGCACTTGTTGTCACGCTAAACACAGTAAATGTCGTGGAACAAACGTGCGCAAACTAAGGCGGCAGGCGCGCTCGCTTTGTAGGGGATTGGCGCGGATGGATGACCACGTTCGATCAGGCAGGCCGACGTCAGTGCTTCGCTATCAAGTCGAACGTTCTTTGTAACATGGGCCCGCGAAACTCAATCACTCCCTCGAGACGCCTATCCAACATGTTCCAGTTTGTATCACACGCCAACATCCGTCTCGGCGGCTTCTGGGCCGAAAAGCAGAAGCTCGTCCGCGGAACAACGATTCCGTACCAATGGGAGGCACTGAACGATCGCGTACCGGGGGCAGATCGAAGCGGCGCTGTGAGCAACTTCAAGATTGCCGCAGGCAGGGCCAAGGGGGAGTTCCACGGGTTCGTTTTCCAGGACAGCGACCTCGCGAAATGGATCGAGGCGGCGGCATACGCCATCGAGACCGGAGCCGACGTTGCGCTGAAGACTAGAGTCGATCGTTTGATAGACCTGATCGCGGCGGCCCAGGACGACAACGGCTACCTGAACACGTACTACACGATCAAGGAGAGTCCCGAACTGCGCTGGTCAGACCTGCGCGACAAGCACGAGATGTACGTGTCGGGGCACATGCTCGAGGCCGCGATCGCGTACTTCCGGGCGACCGGGGATCGGAAGCTCCTCGACGTCATGATCCGGAACATCGACCTGATCGGCCGGCTGCTTGGTCGTGGAAGGGGGAAGCGCCCCGGCTATCCCGGGCATCCTGAAATCGAGCTGGCCCTGATGCGCCTCTACGATCTGACGCGTGATGAAAGGCATCTGCGACTCGCGAAGTACTTCATCCACGAGCGAGGCCGATCCCCGCGTTATTTCGACCAGGAGAGCCGCCGTCTCAAGAAGAAGGACTTTCGGTCGGATGAGTGGCATGCGATCTACAATCAATCCCACGCGCCGATCCGCGAGATGAAAGATGTCGTCGGACATGCGGTCCGCGCCTGCTATCTCTTCGCCGCAGCCGCGGACGTGGCTCGTGAGACAGGGGATCGCACCCTGTTTCGCGCAGTGAAGCGTCTTTGGAAGAGCGCCACGGAGCGGCGAATGTACCTTACCGGAGGCGTCGGGTCGACGCTGCTCGGCGAGGCCTTCACCTTCGACTTCGACCTGCCAAACGAATGGGCGTATGCTGAGACGTGCGCCGCCATCGCACTGGTCTTCTGGAGCCGTCGCATGCTGCAAGTCGAAATCGACGGACGGTACGGCGACGTGATGGAGCGCGTCCTGTACAACGGCTTTCTGTCGGCGCTGTCAGAAGACGGGACCCACTGTTTCTACCGCAACCCCCTGGCCGACGTGCCCGATCCCAAGTATCCCAAAAGGCACATCCGGCGCGCTTGGCACGAGTGCGCCTGCTGTCCCCCCAATGTCTCGCGTCTGATGATGTCGCTTGGCGGATATGCCTACTCCCAGCGCAAGAGAAGCGTTTTCGTTCACCTCTTTCTTGACGGAACCGCCGACCTCGATGTAGATGGTACTGCGATTCAGCTGGTTCAGGAGACCAGGTACCCCTGGTCGGGCAGGATCAGCATCCGGATAGAGACGCCGGCTCCGGTTCGCTTCAGACTGGCTGTTCGAATCCCCGGCTGGTCGAGAACCGCATCCGTCACCGTTGGCCAGGAGGCGGTCGGCGTCGATTCCGTGACGAAGAACGGATACGCTTCCATCGACCGCCGCTGGGAAGACGGCGACACGGTTGTAATCGATCTGCCCATGGCGGCGGAGAGGGTTCGAGCCCACCCGAAGGTTCGCCAGGACGCCCGAAAAGTCGCGATACAGCGAGGTCCTATCGTCTATTGTTTCGAGGAGGCTGACAACGGACCGGATCTCCACGAGCTCGTACTGCCCGAATCGGCCGAGCTGCGGGCCAGAGAATCGAACACGGAGTTTGGGAGAATCCCTATCATCAGCGCGACCGGCCTCAGAACCAATATCGATGCGGACTCAGGGGCGCTGTATCGAACCGATGTGCATCGAAAGAGCCGAAAAGTAAAAATGACGGCGGTTCCCTACTACCTCTGGGCAAATCGGGGGATGGGGGAGATGTGCGTTTGGGTAAATGAAAATGAAGAATGAAGAATGAAGAATGAAGAATGAAGAATGCAGATGGCAGATGGCAAGGCGGTGGTCCCCCTCCCGAGGGGGCGGCTAAGCCCGGCGGAAGTATTGTCCACAAAGTTGGGTGAAACTCAATGGAGCCGGGCGCAGCCGGGGGAGGTCACTCGAAGCGATAGTTGCCACCCCTATTCCGAGCGACGGATCCGGGATCCAGAGCTTCGTCTCCTCCATCTGCCATTTCCCATTTTCCATTTGCCATCTTCATTCCAATCGTTCCCCTCACGCCGAGCGCCACGACGCCGCGCTGGTGGACGCGGAGCGGATTGATCTCGAACTCCGTCATAGTAAGAACCGTCTCCATGAGCCTGGCGAGACGGCAGATAACGTCGGTACAAGCTGACCTCACGGTGGAACAATGCAGCGTCTGATTTTCGCAGCCGCCGAACTGTTCGTGGGGGGAATTACCTCCAAAGAGAAGTTGCCACCGTTGTCCGGGCATGGGCCCATGCGAGGTCGTCTCAAGGACATCCCTGGCGGCATGTCCCTACATAGCGAATCGTTTCCACCCCCCTTCCGTATGCAGCCCTCTATGTCGGAAGCAGTTCACTTAAATCCCGAAGTCAATCAGAATGCCTGAGGCAGCCGCTGAAAGCACGTCCACTGGATCCAGGGTCGAAGGCCCGTCGCGGCATAGCGCCGACAGGGGCGACGCTGGGCCCGGGATGACCCTGACTGTACCGTCATTCGCCCCCGCCGTCGTTTTAATCACCGCCGTCGCCAAGCTCTCCATCCACATCGCGACCAATGCGTACGGACCCTACGAATTCCATCGTGACGAATTTCTCTACTTCGCCATGGGCGAGCACTTGCGGCTTTTCTCGATGGATTTCCCGCCGTTCATCGCGATGGTGGCGGAGGTCGTGAGAGGCATGCTCGGGGACTCGATTACTGCGATTCGTCTTCCCGTGGCTCTGGCTAGTACGGCTCTCGTTGTGCTCGCGGCACTGAGCGCGCAGCTTCTCGGCGGCCGACGGTTCGCCCAGGGACTAGCGGCGTCCTGCGTTCTCGCCAGCCTGCTGTTTCTACGGACGGGAAATCTGTTTCAGCCGGTCGCCCCGGATCAACTGTGGTGGATGCTGGCCCTCATGACGCTGCTCGCGCTGGGAATGTCCGGCAATGGTCGCTGGTGGCTTGCATATGGAACCGCCGTCGGACTCGGCCTCCTGACCAAGTTCAGTGTCCTCTTTCTTGCATTGGCGACGCTGATCGCACTGATCGTTACTCGTGAGAGACGATGGTTGAAAACCAGGTGGCCATGGTTGGCGGCGGCGATTGCCCTCGTAATAGGCTCTCCGTCGATCATCGGCCAAGTCAGTCTCGGGTTTCCGGTCGTCGGCCAGATGGCCGATCTGACCAGCAAGCAGCTCGAACGTGTAACGTATCTCTAGTTCATTGGCGATCAAGCGCTGCTCCACGGAGGTTTGATTGTGGCAATCCTGGGGGCGTGGTGGCTGACGCTCGGAAGGGAGGCGGCGAACCAACGCCTGCTGGGCCTGACATGTGTTCTCGCGTTTCTTACCCTCCTGTTACTCCAGGGGAAGAGTTACTACATCGGACCCATTTTCCCGGTGTTGTTCGCTGCAGGCGCTGTGAGGCTGGAGAGGATGCAATTGGGAGTCTGGGGCCGCGTCGTGCGATGGGGAATCGTAACGGTACTCGCTATCTATCTCGTTGTCTTGCTGCCCCTCGGTGTACCCGTGCTCGGCCCACGAGCTATGGAGCAATATCTAGTAAACATGGGCATGCAGAGTGTTGCTACCACCAACGTCGGCGAAGAAGGGCGAATCCCGCAGGACTATGCCGACATGTTGTATTGGGAAGAGATGACCCAAGTCGTCGCAGACGTGCACCACGGCCTACCACCTGAAGACCGAAAGAAGACCGTGATCCTGGCGTCGAATTACGGTGAGGCCGGTGCTATCGAGTTCTACGGCCCCCGGTACGACCTGCCGCGACCGGTGGCATTTGTCGGTTCCTATTGGCACTTCGGACCAGGTGAGCTGCCCGGCGACGTGTTGATACTAGTCGGTCATGAGTTGGATGACTGGGAGGGGTTTTTCGAATCGGTCGAGCCGGTGGCCGTGGTCGGTCATCCCTATGCGGTCGAAGAGCAAAGAGCGGTCGCGATCGTCGTCGCCCGGAACCCGGAGCAAACGCTGCAGGAACTATGGCCGTCTCTCGAGGGAATGCATTGAGATGGCAGATGGCAGATGGAAAATGGCAGATGGAAATGGCAGATGGCAGATGGCCTGGAGGAATCGGACCATTTTGCGTTTTGAATTCTGAATTTTGAATTGCTTACGTGGGCTCCTTGACAGACTCCCTCATCAGCCGATCCACATTCCGCTGGGCTTCCTCCCTGACGGGCACCAGTTCCGGATCACAGTCCTTCCACATCCGAACGAGGCGGGCGTAAAACTCGATCGCCTTTTCGGTATTGCCGAGCTGTTCGTATGCGTCGGCGACGCCGAGGTATTGGGGCCCGATCAGGACTACACCGGCGACGTGGTCGGCGGCCGTCAGCGATCGATAGACCCGAATCGCCTCCTCCAGCCGGCCGGACGCTCGAAGCGCCTCAGCCTGGATGAACCTGTTCGCAAACTGATCGAAGAGGGGTGATTTGCCGGCATGACGCCAGTTGATTCGTAGCCGAGCATCTTCGACCGCTTGGATAGCTTCTGAGTACCTGCCCTGAGAAAGGAGTTCCACGGCATCGATCGACCGAAGCAGTGAGTGGGCAAGGTCGGTCCCGGATGAGGAGTCGGCACGGGCTTTGAGAAAATCTTTGTGTCTCGCGACGGCGTCAAGATCGTCGAGGCGAAGAGCGAGCAGAGCGTCGAGGTAGGTCTTGACGTACCGGTAGTCACCCCTATGCACGTCTTGACTCTCAATGTCATAGACGGGAGAGGCGGTGGTGTCCCAGGCGGCGAGGTCACTTCTTATCGATCGAATGAATGCCTCCGTGGCTGGATACACCGGCAAACCGTAATAGACAGACCTGGCAACTACACTCTTGCCCGTGTGTATCGGGCCCGCCTCATCCTGACGCCTCAAAGTCTCACGCAGCCGTCCCTGTCCGGCGCTGATCACGGAACTCATGAAGATCGCCCTGTTCCTATCCTCGCTCGGGTATCGATCGGACTCAACCATCATGGCCACCACCTGTTGGGCGGCATCGAGATCCTCGAAATTGGCAGCGGCTTCATTACTCAGAGTACGGACGAAGTGGGTATTCATCGACCCCGGGCCGGAGATACTCCACGAGCTGTCACCCCGGGCGCGATTCGCCACCCCGGTCATATGCCCGGAGTACTCTGCGATGTCCTTCCGGTCAGTCAACTCCAGAAGGCGACCCGACAGGGAATCGGTCCGAGCGAAATCCCATTCGTCTGTTGCACTGTTCAGCTGGTGGATCAAGAAGTCTACGTTGTCGGGGGCGAGCGCGCTGGCGCGTATGAAATACGTGTCGGCCTCCGAATGCGGTCTGCCGAGCAGGGGATTGTAATGATAGACCACTTCTCCCATCCCTCGAAGAGCGTTCGCGTCGTTTGGGTAGTCGGCGAGCACCGCGCGATAGAGATTGATGGCCTTTTCCCCATCGCCCAGCCGATGTCCATGGTTTGCGGCTTCGATAAGTGTTTTCGCTCGCCACGGGAGACCCTGGCTGTTGGCCCATGCGTGTTCCAAGGCAACCGTCTCGCGCGGATCAGGAAGCCAGCCGTATGCCCACGCCAATGCGCTCCAGGCCAGCGCAAACGATGAGTCGATTTGGACCGCTTCCTCGAGCTGCACCGTCGCTTCGAGCCAATGACCCGAGCGCGATAGCTGGAGGCCCGACAGATATGCCTTGAGGGCAGGAAAGGAGGAGGTCGTGACGGCCGCGAGCGGGACTTCACTCTGGTCCGGAGCCGACAGCACGCCCGCAATGAGCTGTCGCGCCAGGCGATCGAGAGCGGCCGAGACGTCGCTTTCGTCCGCCGCCGTGACGCTCCCGTCGACCTTCGATTCGGCGCCCGAACCATACAGGGATGCCGTAAGCTGAATCTCCGCTCCGACCTGCGTAGCACTTCCAACAATTACTCTCGCGGCCCCGAGCCTGTTGGCAAGCTGAATCGCGTCCTCCGGCGTCACGATCCGCAGTTGGTCCTTCGCGATGACTCCCAGCAGCGCGTTCGGGTCCAGTGCCCGAATCTCTCCCGCCCCATCGAGCTTGACGCTGAGAAGATCGACGATGCCTTCCCCGAGGTAGTGCAGACTCTCCTGCCCGCGAATCGTAAACGGCATGACGGCAATCGTCATTTCGTCCAATCCGGTCTCGGTTGCTTCGTACCTGAAGAAGTTGAAGTAGACGGACGCCAGCAGCGCGACGAGCAGGATGAGGCCGGCCCCGATGGCGAGCGGTCTCCCGATCAACGGCTCGGGCCCCGCCCGTTCCGCCGGATGACTCCCGCTGCTACCTGGAGCGGGAAGGTCTGCGAGCAACTCCTCGGCTGAGGCATACCGATTTCGTAGATCCTTCTCCAGAAGACGCCTTAGGATGTCGCCCGTCTCGGGAGTGACGTCGCCGGGAATCTCCGCTTCCTGATTCAGGATGGCGTACGTGAGCGCCTGCTCGTAATCACCCTCAAAGGGACGCCGGCCTGTGATCATCTGAAAGAGCACGACGCCGAGCGACCAGAGGTCGGTTCTGCCGTCTACTTCCTCGCCACGAATCTGCTCGGGCGACATGTAGCCCGCGGTTCCGATCGTGCTTCCAGCCTGCGTGAGCGAAAGGACTCCAGGCAGCTTGGCGAGTCCAAAATCGAGGATCTTGACGAGCCCGTCATCCAAGACCATGATGTTGGCCGGCTTGATATCGCGATGGACGATCCCCTTCTTGTGCGCCGCCCGAAGTCCTTCGGCGATTTGCCGGGCGATGTCCAGCGCCTCCGGCTCCTCGATCGCCCCGTCGCTGAGGCGGTATTTCAGCGTTTGCCCGGCGTAGTGTGCCATGGCGATGAACAGCCGGCCGTCTTCGGCCTCACCGACTTCGTAGATCGTGCAAATGTTGGGATGGTCCAGCCCGGATGCGGCTTTCGCCTCCTGCATGAATCGGGCATTCGCGTCAGC
This sequence comes from Rhodothermales bacterium, assembly GCA_035512315.1. Taxonomy (GTDB): domain Bacteria; phylum Bacteroidota; class Rhodothermia; order Rhodothermales; family DATKEJ01; genus DATKEJ01. The sequence continues at coordinate 20,912 of DATKEJ010000379.1, forward strand.
GTCGCGACCCAGCTCCGGAGGAAGAAACTTGAGCGCTACCAGTCGCCCCAGCTTTGTGTCACGCGCCGTGTACACCACCCCCATGCCGCCGCCGCCAAGCTGCTCGAGGATTTCGTAATGGGAGACGACGGTGCCGATCATTTTCGGGAATTCGTTGGCCGCTAAAGTACGATCTCAGTCTGCGAGTGCGAGTCTGCAAGTACTAGATGGCCGTCATCCCCGGACTCGATCCGGGATCCAGGTTGAAACGCTAGACGCTAACGGTACCTCATAGCTCCTTGTGATCTCGAGACCCGAACTTGATTCGGGGGACCGACATCGAACATCGAACTTAGAACTTAGAACTTAGAACTTCGAAGCTGTCTTGCTTCAAACCAAACTTTTTCTGGACTTTGGCCTATCTTTGCGCCTGCAAAATGAGATTGTTGGCAATTCAGCGGCCCGAGGAGGCTCGCCTCCCTAACGATCAAGTCTTGAAGATGACGAAGGACGGTGACGAATTAATGCGAGAGCTGGAATCGACTCGCAAGGAGTTGGAAGTCGCGCAGCAGCAGCTGATCCATTCCGAGAAGATGGCGTCTCTCGGACAGCTGACGGCCGGCATTGCGCACGAAATCAAGAATCCGCTGAATTTCGTCAACAATTTCGCGATGATTCTAGCCGAGCTCATCGACGAGCTCAACGAGGTGCTTTCGGCACAGCCCGACGCGAAGGTGTCTGATCTTTCCGACGAGATCCTCCCACTGTTCGAGGACGTCAAGATCACGACCGACAGGATTCGCGAGCACGGCAAGCGGGCGGACAGCATCGTCAAGAACATGCTGCAGCACAGTCGCGGAGCGGAAGGCATCAAGCTGCCTACGGACGTGAACGAGCTTCTTCGCGAGTACGTCAACCTGTCGTATCACGGCCTCCGAGCGAACGACCCGGAGTTCAACTGCGACTACGAGTTCAAACTTGACCAGTCGGCGGGCAAGGTGGAGATTGTGCCTCAGGAGGTTGGGCGCGTGTTTCTCAATCTGCTCAACAACGCGTTCTACGCGGTCAGCAAGCGCGCGAAATCGGCGTCTCGCGACTATGACCCCGTGGTCGAGGTCGCAACCGAGCGCCGAGACTCTGTGGTTCGGATCGTCGTTTCCGACAACGGCGGAGGGGTTCCTCCAGAGGTGCTGGGGAGGCTGTTTCAGCCGTTCGTCACCACGAAGCCGACCGGAGAAGGTACGGGGCTCGGCCTGTCGATGAGCCGCGACATCATCGAAGGGCACAACGGCTCGCTGACGCTCGAGAATCGAGTGGGCGAGGGGGCGACGTTTGTGATCGAGCTGCCTGTTTAGACGTCCGAAGTCCGAAGTCCGATGTCAGACCCTCCGAGGGGCTTGCCCGGCGAAGCTGCGGCAGCAGCGAATACGGGAAGCTGAGCGAAGCGAAGCGTAGACGGGGGGTGGCTGGAGCGACTGCCAGTGAACCCCAACGCAGCCCGTCCGACGTCCCGAGGGGTTGCATTTCTCGTGAACTTTCAGTCAATTGAAGCTCCCTCGTTCCATCCCAACCGCCTATGGCTATAAACCTAAGCTACAAATGACTTCGCTATTCCGTCTGGGCTCCCTGGGCTTCGTGTGCTCCCTTGTCTTTGCCGGCAGCGTCAACGGACAGAGCCGCGTGCAGCACAAAGTCCATCATTACGATCTCAGCTCCGCCACCGACAAGGCGTCGAAATCGCAAACGATGGACCCCACGTTCACGGCCGGTGCACCGCTGGGCTTGCCCAGGAACGGAGTCAGCTTTCAAATCGATTACAACATCTGGTTCGTGGCCGACAACGCCACGGAGAACATCGACTATTTCGCGTTTCACGCACCGTCGGGATGGACGATTACTACGATTGGTGCTGCGCCGGCTCAAACCGCCTGCTTTGGCACACCGCACGACAACGTGATTTCAGGCTTTTCAGCGACCAGCGCCTACTGGGGAGGAGACTACGGTGGAGGAGTGGTCACAGTCGGCGCCCCGGGCACGTATCCTGACATCAACAATCGATCTGACTGCGGACCGTTCGACACGGCCACCGACTCGACGTCGGCTCATGCAGCCGGGCTTTTCCACACATTCAGCGTCACGATGACGCCGTCGGCCCCCGACGACTGCCCGGGAAGCACAACCGGAGCCCTTCCACTGTGCTGTTCCAATCTCGAGGTCCAGGCGGGAGCTGATCCACCGGTCGGGTCGGAGCCCTATTTCAACGAAATGATCGCCGCCAGCGATGCAAATGCCCAGGTCTTCGGGGACGGATTCTATTACGTGTCACTTTCGTGCCCGCAGCCCTTTATCGCTCTTGACAAATATCCGTTCGCTGCGACGATTGGCGTTGCTGAGTGCGCGAACCAGGTCCCTGTCCCTGACACGCTCACGATCGCCTCGCCTCCCGGTGGGGATGCTCAGTTTTGCTATCAGACCGCCAATCTGTCCAGTCTTTTCTCGGATCCGTGGGGGCATACGGCCTGCGATACAACCGCGATCAATGACGACGTGTTAGGCAGCGTTTTTGACTCGGTGTTCGTCTTTCAGCCCGGAGATATTGTAACTGTCGTTACAGACCCCGTGGGGGCTCCGGCTGTCGGCGAGTGCGAGCAGAATATCGCCGAGGCTTTTTGCAGGGGCGGCGAGGGGAGTAACTATGTACTCGGAGAAGGAATCCTGAGCGGCCTTCCTCTCAGGGGCGCCTCGCAACCTGACTCGGCCTGGATTTGTACGGAGTCCTCGCTGCCGGTCGAAATCGCGCATTTTGGCGCAGTAGCCGACGACCGGGACCTGCTGCTTGAATGGACGACTGCCTCAGAGACGAACAACGCCGGCTTCGCGGTTGAACACCGCTTGGCCGATGATCCGGCTTTTCGTGAGGTCGGCTTCGTCGACGGAGCCGGAACGTCGACGGAACTGCTAGCCTACAGCTTCCGCATCGATGACCCGGGTCCGGGCCGTCACGCCGTCCGGCTCAAACAGATTGACTTCGACGGCGCGGTGACGTTCAGCTCCGTGCTGCTCAGCGAGGTCGAGGTTCCGGGAGACTACTACCTGACAGCCGCCTACCCGAATCCTTTTACTGCGTCCGCGACGATCGAGTTTGCCGTACCAACGCTGCAGAACGTGAAGCTCGAATTGATCGACATCCAGGGTCGACCGGTTCGCACGATCTTCGACGGGCAACTCGAGGCCAATGCACGCAGGAAGGCGACGGTCGACGGCTCCGGGCTGGCCAGCGGGACGTACTTCCTGCGGATGAGTGGGGAACGGTTCCAGACGTCGGAGATGGTGACGATAGCGAAATAGGTTCGAGGTTCGAGGTTCGAAGTTCGAGGCGTCAGTCATCCCGGGCTCAGAAAACGCTGAACGCTAAACGAGAAACGAGAAACGCCCGGGACTCGAGCCATTCTTTCTTTTTGAGCCGCAACGGAGTCTGTCCTCCTCCCGAGGGGGCTTGCCCGTCGAAGCGCAACCTGAGCGCAAGCGAAGGTGGGCGTAGACTGGGCGGCTGAAGGCGGCATCCTACTCCTCGACTCAACCGCCTGAGAAGCGCTCAGCCGGGGTGGTCACTCTCTGACGCGGTCCCCCGCTGGAGGGGGCGGCTGGAGCTCCCGAAGGCAACCAGGCTGCTCGAGATCGGCGTCAACTTCTATTTCACCAGCATCATCTTCGCCGTTTTAGAGAATTCGCCGGCCCGAATCCTGTAGAAATACACGCCGCTCGCGAACTGGTCGGCGTTCCACACGACGCGGTATCTGCCCGCCGCCTGCTCTTCGTCGAGCAGCACGGCCACCCGCTGGCCCAGCATGTTGTAAACGGTCAGGTGCACCGGCACGGCCGCCGGGAGATCGTACTCGATGTTTGTGGAGGGATTAAACGGATTCGGGTAATTCTGGTACAGCGCGAACTCTGCCGGCAGTTCGCCCTCGGTTTCCTCGACGGGCACCAGCACACCGGTGTCCGCACCAGATTTGAGGGCCTCGCGGTTGCCGGCGTTGTCGGTGGCGCGTGAGAAGTACCGGTATTGGACATTTTCTTCACCGGCAAACACGAAGGTCTTCTCGATGAGTCCGTCTGCGAACAGCTCAAACGGTCCGTCGTCACGGGAGACATAGACATCACAGCTCGAAAGACCCGAGCCGGTATCCGACCCCTCCCACTCGATCGAAAAGGCCACACTGTCGCGTTTCCACGGGAGTGGACGAATCCTACTCGTCGGCAGGTCGGCATCGATCGTGTTGAGGACTGCAGGCGTCTCAATGGGTGCGTTCATGTCGAAAACGATGGACGCCACGGCCTCAATCTCATCCCCGGTGCGAGCGTTCTCCCGTGGACGGATCGTGTAGTTCACAAAGCCCTCGCCGTCGCCGCTCTCGTTGTTGATCGGCAGGAAGCCGGCGAAGGGGTCGTCTCGCGGCTGAGCCCCTGTTTCCGGACTGACGGACGAGAACACCCAGAAGGCCTCGCGAGCCAGGATGTCGATTCCGGCGGTGACGTCCACGAAGAGCCCGAGCGAGTCGGTCACGTCGAGCCGGGTGCGGTAGTGACCCGCGTTCTCGGGAGGTGAGAAGGTAAACGGGCCAAACCCGAAGTCGCCGAGCCGGAAGCTGCGCGCGTCAACGTCAGAGTCGAGCGGATGCGTGATCTCCACAACCTGAGCAGGCGCCGTCGCCTGTTCCGGATCGTTTTCGAAGCGGATGGTGTAAAGGAGGCTCCGGGTCACGCCGACCCAGTTTTGGTCACCGTAACCCTTCGGGCCGATGATGTCGTTCGGGTCGCAGGGAATAATTCTGGGTCTGCAGCCGCAGCCGCTGGGACTTTGAGGCGTGTTTGAGTCGGTCCGGCGCAGTCTCTTGGCGAACTTTTTGCATTTTTTTGGCAGTTCCACGCACCACTCCTCAACTAAATCCTGGTCCTCGCCTTCCGTTCCGCCAGGTAGAAGGCACGGTTGGGGAATACTCTTGAAGCAATCGCAGGCTCTGTGAGTCCCACTGCAGGAGAGTCTTACTGCGACCGGCCGTCCTCCTTGTGCGCAGGCGGCGGAATCAGACGGGGCTGGAGGTAAGGGGAAATCGTCGTCATCCCCCAGTATCAATCCTTCAAGAGAAGACGAATTGCGGCCTGTCAATCGGTCGGACGATTGCGTAGCAAAGGGCACGGTGTTCGATTGGCCTGCCGCTAAACCTGTTTTTCCCAGCAGTAAGGCCAGATCGGCAAGCTCAATGTCTGCCGGGTCGATCAACTGCGTCTCGGCCGCCCGTTCAAGCTGGTGGCGGACAAACGCGCCGACATCGCCGGCACGCGCGACGGCCTCCGGGTCTGCCTTATTTGAATTCGACAGGATAAACGAGCGGAGATCGAGCGCGTCGGCCACCAACTGGTCCACGAACTCCGAACGTTCGGACGGTTCTGCCCACCGCGAGTACTCGATCCGCCCGGGGGAGCCTGTCTTGGTTGAAATCCGCGCCTCGAGTACCGCGCCCGGCGGCACGTCGCGCGCAAAGAGCGGGATCAGGAACAGCCCGTCCGTCTCGACAAAATCGCTGACGCTGTCGGGCTCCGAAGCAAAATCCTTGGGGGTTCGGAAGCCCGGCGAGGACCTTACGGCCACGTCCGGTGTTGCGATCGTCTGGATCTGGGCTTCGAGGTAGGGGATGTCGGTATTGCCGACGTTGGTGAAGTCGAACACCAACTGACTCGTGCCGCCGTCGCGGAAGGCGTCCGGCACGAGATCCGTGATCTCGACCGTTAGCGGTGCGGCGGACTCAACCGTCACCGCATCCGCGAGTGCGATCTCCTCGTCGCCCTCCTCGCGGGCGACGACGACGTCGTGGGTGCCGAGCGCAGCGTTTTCGAGGAGGAAGCGTGCCACTACTCCGGTCGAGCTTGCTTCTCCAACGATTTCCGCCTCGAACTCCACCGTCCCGTCGCGCAGCAGCACCCGGTCCGTCGCACGCAAGCCTCCGCCCGCGAGCGTGAGCGTCACTTGCCCCTGCCCGACGACCTGGTGCGAAACGCCCGTAATTTCAAACCCCAGCACCTCAGCCAGCACGGTCACGGTCTCGGTCGCTCCTCCGCCGGGCACGGCCCGGGCCAGCACCTGCAGGAAGTAGGTACCGGCTTCGGTGGAGGACAAGACGAGTGTCTGGTTCGCCGTGAACGGATCCGCTGCGGCGACGTCGATGTTGGAGCCGGGCACGGGCGCGCGTTCGAACGCCGCATACAGTTCGTTGGATGCGTCCGGCGTGTCTGTCGTGAGCGAGAGACGGATGTCCTGATCAGCCGCCGCTTCCAGCCGGTAATACTGCGCCTGACCCGCCGCGAGGGTGACGGTCTCCGCAACCCCCGGCGTGAGCACCGGTACGTCGACGTTCATCGTTGCCTCGGACGCCGATGTGTTGTTCGCGGTGATAGTCTCGCGGATCGTGTTCGCGATATTGGTGCGCACGATGGCGCGATACGTCCCCGGTGGCAGGCCCGGAAGCACTTCAGTCACTTCCGCGGTCTCGTCGAGCAGGTAGGTATGCCCGACGTCGACTTTCGTTACCGCTTCCATCTGAGCTCCCGGCGCGAGGTCAATCTCGCGCTCCGTGACGCCCAGAATCGGATCATCGATGTCCCATACGTCGTCGCTCGAGACAAACACCGCCTCGCGCATGAAGCCGCGCGCGGGGTTATCGCCCTTATTCGTAATTGTCCAAGCCACCACGACCTCCTCGCCCGGCACGGCCTGGGCGGGCGCCGTGATCGCCGAAACCACGAGGTCCGACGGCGCGGGAAGCGTGAGTTCTGTCTCCGAGGAAGCCAAGTTGTTGCCCTCGGCGAGGTGCTCGTAGACATCGTCTCGGCGGTCGGTCTGGACGAGGAATACGTACGGTCCCGAGGCGAAGGCGGGCACCGTAACGCGCATCGTGTCGCTATAGCTCGCGCCCGCGGCCAGGGCGCCTGCATGTTCGCGCGTGCCGAGGAGCACGTCGTTGCGGTCGAGCCGGCCGTCGGGCGAAAGGAAAACGGCGTCGAACCAGCCGGCGTTGTCGGCGCTTGAGCGGGCAGGTCCGACGCCTTCGTTCGTGACGGTCCAGTGTACTACGGCCGGCTGTCCGCCCTGGACGGCGTCGGGCGCCTCGACCGCCGTCACGCGCAGATCTGCCGGCTCGGTAAGCGTGATCGTGATCTGTGTCGAGGCGAGGTTGTTGAGGTCGTCGGTTTCGTCCACTGTGTCGTCAGCGTCGGTGTAAACGAAGAGCGTCTGGTCGCCCGAGCGGTCGGGCGGTAACGTAACCTGGTCAATGGTGTAGCTCGTTCCGGGATCGAGCGCCCCTTCGTGAAGTAGGCGCGCGATCAGCGGGTCCGACCCGTCGAGGGTATCGTTACTGGATAGATACACGTGGTCGATCCATTGGTCCACAAGCGTCTTCCCGTTTCCGTCGTTCGCAATCGTGAGCGCGAGCGCGAGCGGTTGTCCGCTCGAAGCCCCTTCTGGAACGGCGTCGAAACTCGCTGTGAGATCGACTGGCGGGTAACCGGTCACCGAGATTGCTTGGCTCCGGCCCTCGTTTGACTCTGCGTCCGGATACTCGAATATTCGATCGGCTGCATCGGCTTTGACGTAAATGTAAAGGGTACCCTCGACGTCGACAGGGATCCTTAGCGCGACCGTCTGCCGTCTCGACGCTCCGGCTTCCAGCCCCTGATCCTGTTCGACCGCACGCACAGCTGCCGCTAAACCGTGATCCCAATCCGGGCTTGTCAGCACGTAAACCGAGTCGGTCCAGCGACCACCGGCCGCGGCCGTCCCCCTGTTTTCCACCGTGTAGGTCAAGGCGACTTCTTGACCTGCCGTCACCTGCGCGGGCACGGCCGTTACAAGCGGGATCTGCAAATCGGGATAGGGAGCCCGCGTGATCACCGATGCACCGGAGGATCCGCCCAAATTGTTTGACGCGAACGTATGCTCGAATACGGAACCCTTTCCGTCGGCTGCCACGAAGAGGTACGCCTCGCCCTGAAGGCCGTCGGGAATCCAAACCTGGCCCGAACCCTGGTAGCTCGCGTCGACCGCCAGCGCGCCGGAATGCGAAAAGCTGCCGAGCACCACGGCCGTGGCCGAGTCGAATTCGGCGGTTGGCGAGAAATAGACGATGTCGACCCAGGACGAGACCCGCGTCGCACCGGGGCCCTGATTCAGAACCGTCCACGACACGTCGATGAGCTCGCCCGATTGAGTCACCGGAGGGCCTTGTACTTCCGTCACGATCAGGTCTGGAGGCGGCGTGAGCGTCGATTCGAAGGAATCACCTGCCCAGTTGTTCAGTTCGACGTTGAACTCGTAGACGTTTCCACGGGCATTCTCCGTGGCTCCCGCCCTGTCGGCGTATACGAAGAGAGAGGATGTACCGATCGTTTCGTCAGGCAGCTTTATCCGGGACGTCGATGTATAGGATTGACCCGCCTCCAGCGCGCCGCGGTGCTCAACCGTTGCTATCAGGCGTTCGTCAACCCGGACGACGCCCTGGGTGCTGATAAAGGTGAAGTCGAATGAGTCGTCATTCGAGAGAAAGATGGCATCGAACCATGTATCGGAGCTCGTTCGGCCGTTGCCGGCATTCTCGACCGTCCACCGCACGTCGATGCTGTCGCCGGAAAAGACGTTTGCAGGTACGATCACGCCCGTTACGCGCAAGTCGGCGAACGGAGTGAGGGTGACCTCGAGCGTCGCTGAGGCGCTGTTGTTCGTTTCACTGATCTCATCGAGGCGGTCCTCATCGATCCGGCCGCGCGCCACGTTGCGCGCCGGTGCATCGGCGAAGACATGCACGTAGCGCGGCCCCTCGATGCCGTCGGGCAGCTTCACCGTTTGGGTGTTTGCATAGCTTTCGCTGGGGTTGAGGAAGCTGACGTTTTTGAACTGCGCGAGGAAAACGGCTTCGTTTGCATCGAACGCCTCAAACTCCGACAGAAACACACCGTCGTACCAGACCGGTGCATTGGTTCCCCCGTCGCCCTGGTTCTCGACCGTCCAGCGAACTTCGATCTCCTGTCCCGAGAATCCCGTCTCCGGCAACTCGACCGAGTTCACCGTGAGATCCACGACTTCGCCGACCCTGAACGACCATATCGGGCCGGCGGTCTGGCCGTTCAGGTTGATCGAGACGATTCGCCAATTGTAGGATTCGCCGAAGGTCAAGTCGTCGGTGTGCTGGTACTGCGTCTCCGCTAGACCCCGTCGCAGCGGTTGACCCGGTTCAGTTTCTCCTCCCGGCCATAGGTAGATATCGTATGTCTCCGCGCGTGCGCCACCCTTCCACTGAAACAGCGGTTGAATCGGAGCGGCCAGCACGCCGTCCGACGGTCTCGGATTGGTGGCTGCGATCGGCGGATCGGTCGAAAGCGGATTCGCGGCGGAGACGGAGCCGAGAGTCCACTCGCCGGTGACGTCGGTCGTCCCGGTCAGCCGAATCTCGCGATCGTTGACGTCCACGTCGGCAGAAACGATCGACCACGGGGCCGAGGCGTCGACTCGATGCAAAAGGCGCAGGTCCGCCTCCTCTCCGATTCCGGGAATCGGACCGTAGCTGAACTCCACGTCGCCCTCATAGTCTGCGGCGAGCGGCGCAATGTCGATGATCCAATAGGAATTTTCCGACCGGGTGACGATGCCCTCCGGCGGATCGCCGCCCGGACTTCGAGTGTACCAGCGGACCGCGACGCTGGCGCTCTGCTCGAGACGGTCGAGATCTATAAAGACGTCTGCATCAGGGTTCGCGCCGAAACGACGTGACCCCGGATTGCCGGCCGGAAACCGATGGGTGATGCGATAGGTGAATCCGGGGTCTGCCGGCAGCAGCGCCCGATCGTCGAAAGCGACGAGCGGCAGTGTATGTGACGGCGCATCCGTGAGGGTGGTCGACCGCGCTCCGGCCGCGCCGTTCAGTTCATAGATCCAATCGCCGCCGAGCAGGTCGTCATACCCGTTCCCGTTCACGTCAAATGCAAACGCATATTCGATCGTTTCACCGGCGGGCTGGGGCACACGAATCGACCAGATCGAGTCGCCATCGACGTCGTAGAGGAAATACCGGCCGGCGTCGGCGCCGTTGAAAACCTCAACGGTTGGGTGGTTCGCCGTGGGCTGGGTGGAACTGAGATTTGCGAGCAGCCCTTTTCGCATGGCGGCCCGGTAGTCGGCCTGAAACGTCACCCTCGTTTGGGGATATGCAGGGGCTGATTCCGTCCATCTTGCAATATTCTGCGAA
>DATKEJ010000380.1:0-5268 GCA_035512315.1 Rhodothermales bacterium
ACGATCGTCAGGATCCACCCCCCGCCCCGAAACTGATAAGCGGCAATCGTGACGTATGCCAGGATGATGGCGATGGTCCCGAGGACGCGTGCGGCAGCGTTGTAACGCTGTTCGAGGATGTCGGGGACCGTGTATTGGGCAATTGCGCGTACCCTGTGAGCGATAAAGTAGACGCATATGAGACCGATCCAGGCGCCGGACGAGAACCACAGCGCGGCGATCCCCGTTCGATACGCGAGACCCGAACCGCCAAACAGCGAACCCGAACCGATCCACGTGCATACAAGCGTGCCCACCAGAAGAGGCACCGCGACCGTTCGGCCTGCAACCATGAAGTCGGCGTGGCTTTTGACTGAACGAGACCGCAACAGGCTGACTGCCACCAGAGCGGTCGGATACAGGAGTACGACGACGACAAACCAGTTCATGGACGGCCCGTTGGGTAGGTTTCGAGATGTGGTGCGAACCGGTGGAAATCTACGTCTATACCCGGCTCAACCCAAACAGACTGAACGAAGCCCTTCCACGGGGGACTCGGATGTCTTACTTTTCACAAAACGAGGACCTGAGGCTTTGCGCCCGGTCTCCAGGTAACGCCGTGGTATCCTCTCCCCGCTTATGTATCGAACGATTCACCTCCTCTGTATGACGGCCGCTCTATCCGCGCTCGCCGGCTGCAAGTGTTCGGAGGCTTCGAAAGAGAAGGAACAGATGAGCATCACTCCGGCTTACGTGCAGCTGGCCCATGATCGATTCGGTGACAACGCTAAGCTTGTTGAGAATCCGACGGGCGAGTTCGTCCTCATCGTTTCCGAATCGGAGCGCGACCAGATGAATCCTCATCCGAAGGTGACGTTTTTCGTTTACTCTAAGGACCAGAGCGAAGTGACCTACGAATCCGAAGTCGCTGGATCGGTCACCTGGCTTGACGAGTATCATCTCGAAGTCGTTGTCATACCTGGAATTGTGAGAGCCGACTCTGAACCCGGAGGTGTGACCTATCGCGTCGACGCCCGCTCCGGGTCTCGAGTAGAAATCAAGGCGCCTTCTCGGCGTCAATAGACCATATTCTTTAAGCAAAAAAAGTAACGTACACAACAACATGAGACGACTGTACTGGATTCTCCCCGTTCTGGCGTCATGCCTGCTCGTGCCGGCATATTTCGCAGACCGGCAAGCAGATTCGGTAAACGAGGAGAACAGGTATTTTGAGCAGGAGTATGGTTTCCCCAACGAGTTCCTGCGCCTGCATTATGAGCTGCGAACGAGAGAAGGTGAAGCTGGTCCCGCCTATCCCGCCAACTACCGCATCAACGAGCTCGAAAAGGCCGTGGCCCTGAAGAAGGGCGGCAGCTTCGCGCATGAGTGGACATCCCGCGGCCCCGGGAACGTAGGCGGCCGCACGCGGGGCCTGATTGTCGATCCCGACGATTCCTCGGGCAACACATGGTTCGCAGGCGCCGTGGGCGGCGGAGTCTGGAAGACTACCGACGGCGGAAACAACTGGGTCAACCTGACGCCCAATCTCCCGTATCTGGCCATCGGGACGTTGGTTATGGCGCCTTCGAACCACAACGTTTTGTATGCCGGGACCGGAGAAGGCTTTGGCGGCGTGGGTTCGGTCATCGGTGCCGGGATCTTCAAGTCGACCGATCGCGGCGCGACATGGGAGCAGCTGAGCTCAACGACCCAGGACCTCGATTTCGCTTTCGTCAATCGGATCATCGTCGATCCGTCGAACGAGAACACCTTCCTTGCCGCTACGAACACGGCGCTTTTCCGAACAACCGACGGCGGCGAGAACTTCACGGAGGTGTTTCGATCCCCGGGTGGAGACGGCAGGGTTCAACACATCGTCGACGATCCGACCAGCTTCAGCACGCAGTACATGTCGGTCAATAGCAACGGTATCTACAAATCGACGAACGCAGGGGTATCCTGGAGCCAGGTGCTCGGCGCCGTTGGATCGAGAATGGAGCTGGCGGTGGCCCCGTCGAATCCTGACTGGGTGTACGCCGCGGTCGAAAGCGGAACGTCGGTCCTCATGCTGTCGACCGACGCCGGAGCCTCGTGGGCGGTCGTTGCCGACCAGGTTCAGGAACCCGACTGGCTCGGGGCGCAAGGATGGTATGACAACACGATCGTTGTGCACCCGTTTGACCACGAGCGCGTTTTCGTCGGCGGTATCTCCATCTGGCGAATCGATCTCGCCGAAGGAGAAACGACGAGGGAACGGGTCACCGGAATGGATGTCGTCGAGGTCGAGCCGTTCCTCGACATGGTCAGTTTTACGGACAACTACCTGACGGGATTGGGCCTCGGACCTGACGAGAATGCGCAGAATCTGACGGAAGACGATTTTGTCTCGGTGGAGATCAGATGGGGGCCGGGCCGATCCCAACTGGCGCATCGGTTCACCGTGCCGACCGGCTCGACGTCGGGAGTCCCCCCTGCGAACTACTCATATCAGGATTACGTGCAGGTGCCCTTCGAGGTCTGGGACGTCACCAACAATCGCCAGTTGATGGCCTCTTTCAGGGACCAGTCGGGTGACGGCGCCTTCAACCTTATCAGCAACACCGACCAGGGCCGCGAGTACGTGTTCGTGAATGCGATTCCCTACAACGCGGCTGCCCCAGACCCACAAATAGCGACCGACGCGGGGCATACACAGAAGTTGATTTACTTCATGTGGTTCATCCTCGATCCGGGGCTCGACTGGGCTACGGTCGACATTCCGACATCCAAGATCCGGATCAACTACGGCCAGGAGATCGTCCGCCTGAGTACGTCGGCTCAGTTGACGTTCGGTGGTCTGAGGCCGCTACACGTAGATCAGCACAATCTGATCGTGTACAACCAGGATCCGGGCGCCAAGACGTTTTCCATTCTGAACGCGAACGACGGCGGAATCGGCGTGTCGCTGGATAGCGGCGTGACGTGGAATCAAAAGGTCGGCGGCTACGTGACGACGCAGTTCTACGGCGCCGATAAGAAGCCGGGAGAGGACGTCTATATGGGCGGAACCCAGGACAATGGAACGTGGCGCTCACCGATCAACCCTACTGCAGCTTCTGCCTGGGATGCGAAGATAGGCGGAGACGGATTCGAGGTCGTCTGGCACTCGACGGACCCCAATCTGGTGCTCGGTTCCTCCCAATTCAACGCGATCCAGAAATCAACGGACGGCGGAAGCTTCTTCGGGCCGGCATCGAACGGGCTGACCGACGTCGGCAGCGGCACCGGAGGACTGTTCGTGACCAGGATCGCCAAGTCGCGCATCGATCCGGACCTCGTCCTGACTGTGGGCGCCTCGGGCGTCTGGAGATCAGACGATTTCGGTGACAACTGGACGCTCTCGCCCGTCGACATCGAGGAGTGGAACGCGTCGAACATCACCGACGTGACCGTATCCGAGGCCAACGCTCAAGTCGTGTGGGCCGGGTCTCGCGCCTCCTCTGTCGGGAAAGTCCAATTGTCGATGGACGGCGGTCTGACCTTCTCTCCGGTGAGCATTCTCACGAATAACTTCGGATTGGTTACAGCCATCGAGACGCACCCAATGGAGGAGGGTACCGCTTACGCGGTCTTCGCACTCTTCGGCCTGCCGAAAATCGTGCGCACCACGGATTACGGTGCGACCTGGGAAGACATTACCGGGTTCATCTCGGGAGGCGGAGACAGTGACAATGGGTTCCCCGACGTTGCGGTCTACAGTCTCCTCGTGATGCCTCACAACCCCGACGAGATCTGGGCGGGTACGGAGATCGGCCTGTTCATATCGGAGGATAACGGGGAAACCTGGACATTCGCCAACGATGGACTCCCCGCTGTGGCCATCTGGGAAATGAAGATAGTGAACGACGAGGTCGTGGCCGCAACCCACGGTCGCGGTATCTGGACGGCGGAAATTCCAGAACTCCTTACCGCGGAGCTGCCTGACCTCCCAGTAGCGCCGCGCCTCAACAGCGCGTTCTTCAGTCCGGTCGGCGCTCTGGCGATGCACCTCGACCTGCGGGCACCCTTCGACTCGGTGCAGATCCGCGCAAACGGACAGCCCGTCGGCGCCAGCGGACCAACGGTGCCGGGCGACACGACGATCCAGGTGCCGTTCAACACGGGCGGCTCGTTCACGATTCAGGCAGTCGGCTACAAAGACGGGAAAACGTTCTTCTCGCCTTCCGCAGACGTCGAAACAACCGAGGTCCCGCCGAAGCAGTGGAGCTACGAGAACGAGTTCACGTCCCTCAGCAGCGGACGCGACTTTACCGGGGCGGGCTTCAGCGTCAATCGGATCGAAGGCTGGTTCGCGACCGCGAACCCGTATCCACTCCTTACCGAGCTGACCGCTACACTGAACTTCCCGATCGTTGTCTCCAATGTGATCTCGACGCTCAAGTGGACGGACGTAGCCCTGGTGCAGCCCGGCCTTGCCGGTTTCGACTATACACAGCCGGGATTCAGGGACTACGTCATTGTCGAGGCCACGCGAGACGGGGTCGAGTGGCTGCCGCTGATCGACGGATACGACGCGCGCTTCGACATTCGGTGGCTGACGTTGTATGGATCGGGACAGGCGCCGGGACAGGACCTCTTCGTCGAGCACGAGGTCGATCTTCGCGACACCTTCGGTGCCGGTGAAGTCATCTTCATCCGATTCCGCCTGCACTCCGACGACAACGGAACCGGGTGGGGCTGGGCGATCGGAAAGATTGAAGTGCAGCCTGGCGCTCCAATCGCGAACGAATCCGAAACCGAGCTGCCTGCAGAGTTTGCGCTGCACGGCAACTACCCGAATCCGTTCAACCCGTCGACGAACATCTCATTCTCGCTGCCGCAGCGTTCCGACGTGACCGTCCGGATCTACGACTTGAACGGCCGTCTCGTCCAAACGCTGGTACAGAGAGACTTCGACGCCGGGACGCATTCGGTTCGGTGGGATGCATCGTTGGTTGCGAGCGGCACGTACGTGTTTCGCCTCGTGGCCGGAGATTACGTCGCGTCGCGCAAAATGCTGCTCGTGCGGTGAGAAGTCCGGAGTGCGGAGTGCGGAGTCCGGCGAGGGGGAATACCTGTCCCCCTCCGCGAGGGGGCGGCTGAGCGCGAGGACCTCCCGGGCGTCTCCGCATGGCTCTAATCGCGCGAAAGCCGGGGGTGGTCACGAGCGGACGCGATCTGGAGGAACCAACGTGACCGTCCCCCTCCGCGAGGGGGCGGCTCGCGCGATGGTGTCACCTGCGCGTCTCGAACTGGTCACGATCGCGCGAT
>DATKEJ010000381.1:0-4375 GCA_035512315.1 Rhodothermales bacterium
AGTCCCTTTCTGAATCGACTGGCCGCCGTAGTTCCCGAAGCACATG
The DNA here is from genome assembly GCA_035512315.1 of Rhodothermales bacterium. Classification (GTDB taxonomy): domain Bacteria; phylum Bacteroidota; class Rhodothermia; order Rhodothermales; family DATKEJ01; genus DATKEJ01. The sequence continues at coordinate 47 of DATKEJ010000381.1, forward strand.
TGGACGGCCGGCGTCTTCTGGACGCGATCGAGCACCAGATTCAATGAGCTTGCGGCCCATTCCCACTCGTGCGGCGAGCCGGTGATGTTCGCCTCGTCGAGCTGGACGACGTCGGCGTCGATCTCCGCGACCTGGTCTGCCAGAATCTCACCGATGGCGTGGGCGAGCGCGGGGACGTCCTCGTAGTGGTGATTCAGGAGCGTCTTGCTCAGCATGTGGGGCCCGGTCACGGTGAACTTCAGCTCAGACTTCGTAAGCGATCGAATGCGGACGTAGTCGTCGGCGAGGTTGAGGGTGCCTTCGTCGATCGGACCCTCGACAACGGCTGCCGGACGAACGCGGAAACCCATTCCCGCCTGCTTCGCGAACGCGGCGATGTCGCCTCGCGTCACCTTACCACGGACGTTCCCGAGCGGCAGCACGAAATACTCGATCATCCCGTTCGTCTCGGGATGGTTGACGTCGAACCGATACAGTTCACCGTCGGCCACGACGTCGATGCCCGCCAGTTCTTGGGTCTTCAGGACGACGGCGGTCGCGTCGTGCAGGGCCTGGCTGCTCGGGAGGGCCGTCAGCCAGTCGATCATGGGGTAGCTTCCTACGACGGTGGTTTTGATGGGGTTGTCAGCCATGCATTCTCCGTTCGATCTCTTTCGATGTTCCGAGATATCTCAAATAGCAGATTATTACAAATACCCAATGTGACGGCCGGTCTTGTTGTCGCCGTCGCGTCGTATTGATCGAGGCAACAAGACGGTTTGTTTCGGAGACGATCGTGTTTTTCTGACGCGTCGAGCAGTTGAGCGACGTGGCGACGGAGGCTGGGATCGATGCAAGCGTTGATCAGCCGGGCGCCGCGGCGTTCGAGCGAGTCGTCGATCGCTGCGTCGAAGCGGGCGTCGATCTGCGGGCAACACGGCGCGGTATGGGGCGTCGGGGACTCCTGTCCGGATTTCGGCATTTCTTGCGCGCATAGGTATAGTTCTCCTGTGGCAATAAACCCACCCCATTATGTCTCGTCTATTGTTGCTGAGCATCTTGACGCTCGCTGTCGTCGCACCGACGGCTCGGTCACAGAACACAATTACCGGCACAAACCCGGCCGACGGAGAAGCCGGCGTAGCACCGTTTCCCACCCCGGTGCCGGTGTCCGTAACGTTCGACAGGCCCGTCGACGCCGACCGGTTATTTGCGGACGACGGGGCGGCGAACTTTGTGTTCTCCATCACCTCGGCGGCCAACCTCTTTATCCCCGAAATCGCGTTCGACCTGTCGGACGACGGCCGCACGCTCTCGATCGACGTGCAGCACCGGCCCGAAACCGACTTCACCCTCACCGTCCTCGGTGTGCCCCTGGCCGGCGGGGGTCGGCAGATGGAGCCGCTCATCGTTGAGTACACGACGGCTGCCGAGATCGGCATGCGGACGGTTTCGGGCGCCGTTTCGATCGCGGAAGATGCCGAGACCGACGACCCTAGACTGGAAGGGACGCTCGTCATGATCTACCGCGTCGAGGACAACGTCGGGCCGGGCGACCTGGACGAGCTGGGCAACATCGCGCGGTTGACGGTAGTCACCGATCCGTCGGGCTCGTTCACCATCGAGCATGTGCGCGACGGGACCTACCGGGCGATCGCCGTCCGCGCGGATCCGTTGACGCTCCTTACGGGCGCCGACTCGGAGCTGAACGCCGGCCTGCTATTCGGAACCTACGACCCCGACGGCGATCCTTTAAGCCCCAACTCCATCGAGGTGACTGGAAGCGATGTGACGGGGATTGACATCCGGCTGGAGACCCTCATGACAACGGCGCGCAAGGACGTGGCACAGGCCGAAGCGACGGCGACGGCATATGTAGCGGATGCCACGCTCTACACGATACGCGCCGGTTTCCTCATCCCGGGGACCGGGCGCGGTCCACTCTGGACGTACGGGTACTATGCGCCGTCACTTGACGTGGACTTCAGCGTCAGCCTCGGGTTTCTGGGCACGGGCGGCATCGATACCCTCGGCGGTCCCCTCATTAGAGACGGCCAGCGACCGATTCCCGACGGCTTCGTGAACTCCGACGTGGCGATGGCGGTCGCAGAGGCCAACGGGGGCGCCGAATTTCGTGCTGTCGTCGACGCCCGCCGGCCGCTCCCGGAGGCTGACCCGCAGGAGCATTCTATCTTCACTATCGACCTGATCGGAGGTCATCGGTACTGGGCATATCCCCCCGATCCGACGCCCGCTGCTCCAGTGTTCTGGGAAGTGCGCTACACAAACTCCGATTTCACGATGTTTGCTTTCGACACGCTCGCCGTCTATGTCGACATGGAAACCGGCGCGTTGCTGTATAAGGCCGGCGGAATCGCCGTGTCGGTGGAAGACGAGGTGCAGCCCCGACGGATCTGGCTTCACCAGAACTATCCGAACCCGTTCAATCCGGCTACGACAATTCCCTTCGAATTGGCGCACCCGATGCCGGTCGAGCTAACGGTCTACGACGCGCTGGGGCGGCGCGTGGCCGTGCTGGTCGACGGCATGCTGCAAAGTGGAGCTCACACGGTCCGCTGGCACGCGGATGAAGGGCAGGCTGCGGGTGTGTATCTCGTTCGGCTTGAGACGAACGAGGGGGCGCAGGTGCGCTCGATGATTCTGCAGCCGTGAGCTGATACGCCCTCCGAGCCGACACAATCGTTAACAACGTGCAATCAATTCCCTCAACCTGGAAGGCCGAGGAGACGCGCCACACAATCTTCGGGAATAGGAGGAAGCGAGAAATTAAATCTCAAACTGGCCGACCGCGTCTCACCGTTCACGTTCTCAGCCGTGAACACAAGTCCGCCCCTGAAATATGTCGTTTCGAGGTTCCAGTCCACCGAGCTTGGCAATCCTCGACATACTTCAAGCTTCCAACTGAACATCTCCTCGATGTCTATTTGCCCGCTGCCCAAGGTCGGGCCGGCGTTGAAGACATTTTCAGGGCCCTCGCCCGCTACCCAGGAGGCATTGGCAACGAACAAGCCTCGAGGTCCCTCATGAGGACCGCCGACTATGTAGTTCCCTTCCCGGATACCCTCCTCGGTATGGATCACGAAGAGGACCGACCTGTCGTCCTCGCCATCGGCGTTCCCAAATTGGGTGCCGGTGATACCGACAGCCGTCAACGCGCCGGTGGCGAAAAGGAAATCGGCAAAGAACGGTAGGCAACTCGCGTCGTCGACCAAGGGATTCCTGCACTGAGACGCGCCTTTAGCACCATCGGCCACGAAGCCGAACATGCCGTTGGTTCGTAAAATGGTAAAAGGGCCGCGAATTGGACCGAGATCTCTCGGCCCGCCTACGCCGATCAAGAGGGGCACCTCGCATGCTGCAAGGAGAAGCGGAAGCACGAGGAGAATCTGGAGGCGCAAGAACTGGAGCATGGCGCTTGAGGTAAAGGTGGTTAGGAGAAAACGGCTGGACCGTCAAAGGGTACGCGCAACCTTGCCAAGAATCCGGACACCGGTTTTCTCAGTTCTCGTCGATTACCACTTTTCGCCGAATACAATGTCCGGATTCCGCGAGGTCTTACGCGTTCGCATAGAGCGGAAAGGAATTTGTCCGCAGTTTGTCTATCCAATGAAACCAGTGAGGACACCCATGCCACGCCTGCTTTCGACACGATTTGCTTCTATACGCTCTATGTTCGCCGGAGCGCTCACTCTGCTCACACTCGCCGCCTGCGGGAGCGACGACCTCCTGCCCGACGAAGAGGTCGGCGAGGGAGAAGTCGCGATGCAAATCTCTGGTGCGGTCGAGGGGTCTTTTTCCGGGACCGCCAGTCTCACCGTCCTAGGCCCCGAGAGCGTGGTGGGCATCGGCATCACGCTCGACGACGGAGCGGGCACCGTGAACTTCACCGGGCTGACCGGCGGCCCGCGAACCGGCACTTTTCCGGTTGGCGGCGCAGGCGATGGAACGAACTTCCAGGGCACAGTTCTACTCGACGCCATTAATGACGTCTCGATCGGGAGCGGCGGCTTCGCCAATCTCAACGGCGGCAGCCTGACGATCACGTCCGCCGACGATCGCAGCGTCGAAGGCCAGTTCACGTCGACCGGCCAGACGCTCGGCGACACGCAGGCCGAGATCACTGTGAGCGGCTCATTCGAGGCAGTCTGCCGGCTCGGGGCCGTGTGTCCGTAGCCTCGACGGTTCGGGCATCCCCGATCACGTCGAGGAGCGCGTCTTCGAACCGCTCTTCACGACGAAGCGATCGGGCAGTGGACGGGACTCGGACTATGTGCTACTTCTCGTTTGACGCCAGCGAGACAACAAGTCGCACGTCGCCGTGCGCAATGG
>DATKEJ010000382.1:0-7413 GCA_035512315.1 Rhodothermales bacterium
CTGGGAAACAGCTTCGGAGCCAGAACTTTCCCCCACGCACGCGGTCCGAAAAAGCGCGAGACGAACTTGCGAACGGCGATCGCATATTTCTCCTTGAATCCCTCTGGAACGAGTCGTGGACCGCTATTGATGATGCAGAGCGTCTTGACCGACGCCGGAAAGTCGACCGCCAGCTGAAACGCGATCATTCCGCCCATCGAGAGTCCCGCGACGTGGGCCGGCGATGCGCCGAGGCGATCGAGCACCGCCGCAGAGTCAGCGGCGAACTGCCGGATCGAGAACGGTCCGGCAGGATGCCTGGTGTCGCGCGACTTTCCGCTTCCCCGCATATCCAGCGCGATGACTCGGTAGCGATCGGAGAACGCCGCGATCTGCGGTTCCCAGTCCAGCGTGCTGGAACCGAGACCGTGAAGCAGAAGGAGCGGCTCGCCGCTTCCCTTGTCATCGTAAAAGAGCGCGGCGTCATTGACTTGAATCGTGGGCATGGGCGGTCCTTTCAGCGCTTCGCTTTTGCGCCGCGAGATCTGTTCGCGACTTTCTTCGCGCCTGTCGTCCTTGCGACGGGCGCCACATCGTTCCTCAGCATCCCGTGGCGGAGAATGCGGGTGATCTCATTCAGGGCGACATCCGACTTTCGTCCGAAGTGGTCGCGCACACCGAAGACGATCTCCACTGAGTAGTAGTTGAAGAAGACCCGAGTTGCCAGCATCATCGCCGAACGGGGGGAGAGTCCCTCGGCGAGCTTCCCTTCGAGCTCCTTCTCCATTCCCTGCGCCTTGATGAAGGCATCGAAACGATTGGCCATCTCTGCGTAAAACTTACGGACGTGCGACGCCTCGAATTCGACGACGTCCACGTAAATCAGCGTCACGTATTCGCGATACTCGCTGACCATGTCGCGGGCGGCGCGTCCCAGATCCTCGAGATTCTCGGGAAATGTGCCGGTGGCGAGCGCTCGATTGAATGGAAACTCCGGATCCGAGAGCGCTGCGAAGTAACGGTCGAGCAACGCGCGGAAGATCGTCTCTTTCTCGGGAAAGTGGTGATAGAGATTTCCCTTGGAGATCCCCGCCGCGGTCGCGATGTCCTGCACACTCGTGGCGCCGTAGCCCTTGTGTGAGAAAAGCTCGAGCGCCGCATCGAGAATCTGCTGTCTCGACTTCTCGGAGCGTTCCACCTGTGTCCGAATGGTCATGTCTGTCAGTGTATCGCCGGACTCGCATTCAATTTGAGAGCCTCTTTGAGGCCCTCGAGGAATCGCGCAGGCTGCTGCGCGTGCGGGATGTGTCCGGCTCCCTTGATGATTCTGACTGTGGCCCCTGGGATTCCGGCCTCGAGCTTGTCGACGTACGGGCGCAACACGACTCCGTCATGCTCTCCCCAGAGAATCGTCGTTGGCACATCGATCTCGCCGATCCGATGATCGAGGAAGTGAGGTATGACGTTTGAAGCGAGTACCCGGAGGAAGGGCGATTCCTTGCTCAATTTCAGCATCGCATCGATCGAGGCGTCCGTGATGACGGCCTCCGGTCCATGAACTGCGCGAAGCACAGTTACAGCCTCTTCACGGTTCGTCGCCGTCAGGTTGACACCTGGAGTGATGGCCAGCCCGCCGCCCGACTCGATGACGAGCCGCTCGACCCGATCGGGATGGTCCAGCAGATACATCATGCTGACCCAGGCGCCCATCGAGTTGCCGACCAGTGTGACCTTCGTCGCGCCTTCCTTCTCGATCACTTCGTGAAGACTCTCGACGATCATCGGAAGACCGATCGGTCCCTCCTGCGGTCCGCTCGATCCGTGTCCGGGAAGGTCAGGAATGATCAGGCGATAGTCCTTTGCGAGCTTTTTAGCCACGGCGGCCCACGAGCCGGCCTGATCGTTGACTCCGTGAACGAGGACGATCACCGGGCCGTCTTCTTTTCCGCCTGCGAAGTAAACCGTCTCACCGGTCTCAGCCTTCGCGAGTCCCGCCGTGAGCAGGAGCGCACGCCCCATTTCGAGCGCTGCCGAAATCGGGTCCATTTCAGCCAAAGAGTCTCCCTTCGTTCGCGGGCATCCGGAATGCCGCCGCGGCCTGGTTGTATCCCACGCCCGAGCCGATCATCACGAGAAGATCGCCCGGCCTGATCTTTTTCTGCAGAACCGCATCGTCAAGGACCATCGGGATGCACGCCGATCCCGTATAGCCCCATTTCTCCATGACAGTATGCGTCTTCTCCATCGGCATCCCGAGGTTCCGCATGACGAGCTCGATCGTCGGCCGGCGCACCTGCGTGAAAATCACGAAGTCGATGTCGTCGATGGTGAAGCCGGAATCGGCAGCAACTTTGCGGACCATGAAGGGCCAGCCTTCTTCATTGATTTCGGGTGGATACCTTTCGAGCATGCGCACAGTCGTGCGGCCGGAGCGTACCGCCTCTTCGCTGGCCGGCTCCACCGTGCCGCCAGCTTGAATCAGCCAGTTGCGGTGATAGCTTCCGTCGGCTCGAAATGCAGAGCCGAGAAACCCAGGCTGTTCAGAACGCTCCAGGATGACGGCGCCTGCTCCGTCACCGTAGAAAAACATCATCGGATCGTCCGGGCCGGCGAGCTTATGCATCATGTAGACGCCGACAACGAGTACCGTACGCAGTGTCTGATTCACCGACATGAGACCGGCCGCTGACGCCAGCGCTGTGGGAAACGACGCACAGGCGCAACCTACGTCGAACGTACCTGCCCGCGAGGCCCCGAGTTTCGACTGGAGGACGACGGACGTCGCGGGCGTGATGTAGTCGGGCGAGTCGGTTCCGAGGATGATCAGATCCACCTCGTCGGCGCGTTTGCCGGCACGGTGGAGCGCCTGCTCGGCGGCTCGCAAGGCAAGGTCGGACGCGGCCCAGCTTGCAGGCGCGTGCCACCGGCTCAGAATGCCGCTCGAGGCTTCCATCTTGTCCACGAACTCCGGCGCTTCACCGTTGAACCGCGCGCGAAGCATGTCGTTCGTGAGCTCGATTTCCGGAAGATAACTGCCCGTGCTGACGATGGTCGCATGCGTCATGATTGTGGACCGCCGCTGCGGCTGAAAGATTCACGTTCCAAGAACCAGCCCCCCATCCACCGAAAGCACCGCCCCACTCACGTACCTTGCTGCATCGGAAGCGAGGAATGCGTATGCGTTTGCAACGTCACCGGGTTCACCAAGCGCGCCGAGAGGTGCTCTCGCTGCCATGCCCTCGACGATCTTCGGGGGCATCGCCTTCAGGATCTCCGTCGCGATGAATCCGGGAGCGACGGCGTTGACGCGTATCCCGTACCGGCCCAGCTCACGCGCCCAGGTCTGTGTAAAGCTGATCACCCCGGCCTTCGTTGCCGCGTAGTTTGTCTGTCCAAAGTTTCCGTAAAGCCCCACGATCGATGAAGCGTTCAGGATCACGCCCCGACCTGCGGCAATCATGTGAGGCACGACCGCGCGACTGCAGAGAAACACTCCCCTGAGATTCACATTCACGACGGCGTCGAACGTAGCGTCATCCATCATGGAGACGACGGCGCCATCCTTCCACTTCACCAGCTGCGAGTCGCGGACTATCCCGGCGTTGTTGATCAGCACATCGATACGACCGTAACGCGAGATCACATCCTGAACAGCCAGGTCGACGTCTTCACTCCGAGTGACGTCCACGCGCGGTTCGGCAGTCATGTCCCAGACGACGACTCTGGCGCCTTCAGCCCCGAAACGCTCGACCGTGGCGCGGCCGATTCCTGCCGCGCCACCGGTGACGATGACAACCTTATCCTCGAGTCCGAGCTCCACGCTGGTCCTCCTTAGAAGACCATGCGGAGACCGAGCTGGATCTCCCTCGGGGGAAGGGTGGCGCGATACGTTCCGAAGTTCGGGTTACGCACGCCTGCCGGGTTCGCCGCCGTGGGGCCCGCGAGAAATTCAGCTGCGTTGACCGAGTTCACATCGAAGTTCTCTTCGTCGAGAATGTTGAAGCCTTCGACGATTGCTTCGAGAACTCCGAATCCCGGGACGGCAAAACCGCGCGAAAGACGAAGCGATACCGACTGAAACGAGGGGCCATCCATAGTGTTGCGTCCCACACCAGCGGGCCGATCGGAGTTTTTTCCGTCGCCGTTTGCGTCGTAACCGAGACGATGGGTCCATGGCTGACCGGAGCCGTACTCGAAGATCGGCGCGGCAGTCAGACCGTACGGAAGGTGGAACACTCCGCTCACGACGATCCGATAATCCTCGGCGCCGCGGGCCGGTCCGTATTCCGCTTCGATGTTCGAAGGATCGCTCGGGTAGCCGAAGGGGAACTCGGGGCTGAAGTCGTCGCTGATGTTCTTCTTGTCAGCGAATGTCACTGAGGCGGTGATCAGGTCTCTCTGGCGCAGGTTGCCGTTGAGGCTCAGGACGAACGCCTTATATTCCGAGCGACCCTCGTTCGTGTACATGTTGATCTGGTCGAAGTTCGTGTTCGGGCGTCGAACCGGGCCGGTAGGATCGAAATTGATGTCGCGGATGATGATTTCGTTGTCACCTTCGACGTAAATCGCTTCGCCGTCGATGAACATCCGGGAGGACCCGAGGCGCATCGTATAGCCGAGCGAGGCCTGCGTCGACTCAGGCGCCTCCAGCGTCGGGGACATCAGACCGATGGCCGGCTTCGACACGATGCCGGTCGTGGTCGGGTTGTTGGGATCCAGGGCGAGGGATGGGAAGCCGAACAGCGCGCCATTGAGCCGGGTGAAGAGCACGCGTCCGGTGACTCCATTTTGCTGGAGCTCAGAGAATACCGGGACCAGAAGAAAGCGTCCGGTGAAGAGTCCCGCGCCTCCGCGCACGACGCTCGTCCCATCGCCCCGCAGGTCATAGCTGAACGAAAATCGCGGCTGGATGTTGTCGTCGTCGCGATCTCGGCCGTTGGGGACGAGCGGGTGCTCGAAGTCCGGGTTGTTGCCGTTGGTGTCGAGGTCGTATCGCAGTCCGAGGTTGAGCACGAGCTTCGTGGTCGGTCGCCAGGAGTCTTCGATGAAGAGGCCGTAAATGTCCGTATCGGCTCTCACGTCGGATGAGCCCACGCCATATGCGTACACTAGTGGAAGGGCCCGGGTATCGGTCAGGTAAACGAACAGGCCGTCCTCATAGACGTCGATACGCGAACGTTCGTCGACGTGCTGAAAGGAGAAGCCCGTCTTGATGTGGTGGGTGGATCGCCCCACTGTCCTGTGCAGATGCAGGGTGTCACGAATCTCCCAGGTCGTCCCGTCGCCGAGAAGGTCTCCGAGAATGTTGGATCCGGTCTGCAGCGTGTTGCCTCCGGAGAACCATTCGCCTACCGCGTCGGAATTGGTCGGCTCGAAGTATTTGCGCCCGCCGTACTGGAAGCGAGCTGCGTTGGAAGCGTTGGCCGAAATCGCCCAGTTGTGCTCGAAGGAGGCGTTCCAGTTCGTACGCTCGAGTTTCTGTCCTGCGCTCACGTCGACGACTCCCCCGACGCGGAAATTTTCTTCGTCGTAGTCCTCGTAGACGACCCGGGCGCCGCCTGTCTGCTGCGAATTGAAGATGACATCCGCGGCTCCGAACAGAAGCGTCTGGGTGAATGGATGCTCGATGTCCCGCGCGGTGGACGCGAAGGCTCCGCCGGGACGGAACAGCGCGATGTTGTCCTCATCGATCCGCTCGACCGACGTGAAGTAAAAGAGTTTGTCGCGGACGAAGGGGCCACCCAGCGTGAAGCCGAGCTGGCTGCGGGTGTAGTCGTTCTTTTCCTGCTCGAACGTACTCTTCGAACGGAGTGAGTCATCGCGGAAGAATCCGAACACATTGCCGTGCATCTCGTTCGTGCCCGACTTGGTGACGATCGACAGGGCGCCGCCGGCGGATCCTCCGATCTCGGAGTCGAATCGGTTCGTGATGACACGGAACTCGCGAATCGCATCCTGACTGAAGCGCGTCCGGGCAAGGCCGAGCGCCTGATCGGTCAGATCCATCCCGTTCACGAGGATGGTCGCCTGCGAAGCGTTGCCGCCCGCGCCGATGACCGGGCCGCCTCCGACGAAACGAAAGGCGCCCCGCTCACGCTGAACGCCGGGGGTGATGAAAGCCAGCCGCTGGAAGTCGCGATCGGCGACAGGAAGTGAGTCGATCTGTTCGGGAGTAATGTTCGTCGACGAATCGGTCTTGTGGATGTCGACCAGAGGCGAGGAGCCGGTGACGGTGATCGCTTCGCTGGCGGCCGCCCGCATTTCGATGCCGACCCGCGCGTTCTCGCCGACGCGAAGCACCATCTGATTGCGCGTGATGCTCGCGAAGCCCTCGAGTGCGAACTCGACGTCATACGTTCCGGGTGCGAGCGTACTGAAGCGGCCGGATCCGCTCGAGTCCGTTACGAGTACTGACGTAAACCCGGTATCGGGACGCGTCAGCGTGACGGTCACTCCGGGGATCGGGGCACCCGACTGATCGAGCACGGTCGCGGTCAGCGAGGCGCGGTCGACCTGGGCCGTGAGAGGAACGGCTAAACAAAGCACGAGGCACACCAGGAAACGACGAATCATCATGTCCTCCATAGTTCCCGGCCGACTGGTCGGTATGTTTTTCTGGACAATATTCATCACCCTTGGGTACATTGTCAAGAAATTCACCACAGCGTCCGCGAAGGGAAAGTGCCGCCCATGTCCAGTACTACTCCTCCACCGGAGAGTTCTTCCCTCGCAGACGAGGTCTCGGACCGCGTTCCCGCTTACTCCTGGTACGCCCTCGCGCTGCTCACCATCGTCTATGTGCTGAATTTTCTCGACCGCACGCTCATCTACATTCTCTTCACCCCGATCAAACAGGAGATGAGCTTCTCCGATCTCCAGCTCGCCCTGCTCGGAACGACCTCGTTCGTCATCTTCTACACGTTGCTGGGAATCCCGTTCGGGCGGCTCGCAGACCGCGTGTCGAGGAAGAACATGATTGCGGCGGGCCTCGCGGTCTGGAGCCTGTTTTCAGGGCTGACGGGGTTCGCCGACAGCTTCTGGACGATCTTCGGATGCCGGGTCATGGTGGGAGTCGGGGAGGCGACACTCGGCCCAGCTGCGCTGTCGCTGCTCAGCGACTACTTTCCTCCGAGGATGCGCGCGACGGTCCAATCGATCTATTCGTCCGGAATCGCAATCGGCGGCGGCATGGCTTTTTTTCTGGGTGGTTGGATCGCTCAAGACTTCGGCTGGCGCTGGGCGTTCTATCTGCTCGGATTCCCGGGATTGATCTTTGCCGTCATGGTCTACTTCCTGCGCGAGGAACGTCGGGGGCGCACCGAGTCGCTCGTGAATGCTCCACCGAGTGCAGACTGGCGGCTTCTCTTCCGTTCTGTGCCGCTTCGTTACCTTTACGCAGGGTACGCTCTCTTCGCGCTCGCCGCGAACAACCTC
>DATKEJ010000383.1:0-3772 GCA_035512315.1 Rhodothermales bacterium
CCATTGCGACGGGTACTCGTCCGTGTGGTCGAAGACCATCCGGACCGCGCGTTCACGCAGCTCCGGGGAATACTTGCTGGGTCGTGCCATCGGGGCCATCCTCTCTCGGAATGGGCCCTCCGATAAACCCGGTACGATTCACCTCGCAACGGAGTCACGCTCGACCGAGCGGCGGCGCGCACATCCGGATGGGACTGAAGGCGAGCAAGTACTTCATCGGAGATTCGCGAATACTCCGCGGCTTGCGTCCGCGAACCTGCGGCCACTGTCCCCTGCAGAGCGAACGTGACGACGTTTTCCTTGTCGATGCCGATATCCACCATGTGTAAGCGGGCGAAGCTGTTGAGCAGCAGCGCGGCGACGGTCACCAGCACGAGGGTCACCGCCACCTGAGCGGCCACCAGGATGCTGCGCAGCGGGCTCCTTGCCTGCCCAATTCCACCTCCGGTCTCTTCCTTGAGTGAGCGGTACAAATCGAATCGACTGGCCTCGCGCGCTGGAAGCAGCCCGAACAGCAAAGTTGTCAAGGCGGTGACGACGACGGCGAACATGATCACGCGTCCATCAAGCGCAACGTACTCGGCTCGTGGCAATCCTTCGGGGACGAGCGGCACGACCGCGCCCAGAGTCAGGTAACAAGACCGGCCCCGCCACCGGCAGCGCCGAGCACCGCGCTCTCGGCCATGATCAAGCGGACAATGTGGGCGCGGCCCGCACCAAGGGAAGCTCGAATCGACAACTCCGCGCGGCGCTGAGTGCCGCGGACCGAGGTCAGGGCGGCGACGTTCGCTACCGTGATGAGCAGGATGGCGACGACGGCGCCGAAGATGACAACGAGAGGGAGTTTCCGGCTGCCAAGCAGGGCGTCATGCAGGGGCAGGACGCGCGTCTGAATCGCTGCATGTGGACGTGGAAAGTCCAATGCCATGCGCTTCGACCATGCCGCCATTCGGATGTTCGCTTCGGAGACTGTCGTGGCTGGCTTGAGCCTGCCAACGGCTTGAATGGCACGAACACCCCTCTGAGTCATGAACGGTCGGACAGTGATCGGAGTCCACATATCCGCATCAGCGGGAAAGGCGAAACCTGGCGGCATCACCCCGACAATCGCATGCCGCGCGCCGACAAGTTCCAGTGTGCGACCGATCACATTCGTATCGGCCCCGAACCTCCGGCGCCAGAAATCGTGCGCGAGCACGACGGTTGCGGGTGGATCCTCCGAGGCGAGCCAGCGTCCCGTTTGTGGGCGGACCCCCTGCACCTGAAAGAACTCCCCCGACACCTGCCGTGCCTTGACGCGTTCGACTGTTTCGTCGCCTCGAAGCACTGCCGTCGTCGTCTGGTAGGCGGCAAGACCTTCGAAGAGATCCTTTTCGGCACGGAGGTCTTGGATGTCCGGCATTCCGAAAATCTCGTATTCGGCACCGGTCTTCATGTCCGACGCCGTGAACGCCACCAGCCGTTCTGGTTCGAAATATGGGAGGGGACGTAACAGGACGGTGTCGACGACGCCGAGTATTGCTACGTTCGCGCCGATACCCAGTGCCAACGTCAGGATTCCGACGGCCGCGAAGCCCGGAACCCTTGAGAGTCCCCGAATGGCATATCGCAGGTCCCGCCAGATGCCGTCGATCGAAAGAGCCCTCACGTCCCGAATTGTCTCTTTCGTCTGTTCGATTCCACCGAGAGCGCGCAGGGCGGTTCGTCGGGCCTCGGTCGGCGTCATGCCCAGCTTGATATTCGACTCGGTCTCCTTCGCAACATGAAACTGGAGCTCATCATCCACCTCACGTGCGACTCGCCCTCTCTGAAGGAGCGCCCGGAGACGCGTCAGAATCGCGACCAACATTGGCCTTTCCTTTCAAGTCGTGGTTAGGCTCCCTGCAACAGGCGCCGGATGGCGAGCGAGAACTGTCGCCAGTCCGCGGTCTCGACATTCAGGCGCTTGCGACCAGCAGTCGTCAGCCTGTAGACGCGAGCCTTCCGGTTGTTGCCGGACACCGTCATTTCTGACGAGACAAGGCCTGCCGCTTCCAGGCGATGCAGCGCCGGATACAGGGAGCCTTGGCTCACGCTCAGCGCTTCGCGCGACACCTGACGGATGCGCTGTTGAATTCCCCATCCGTGATTCGGCGAGAGTGCCAAAGTGTTGAGGATCAGCAGATCAAGCGCGCCCTGGAGGTAATCAGTCTTTCCCACACCCTTTCCTCTCGTCTGGCGACAGGAAGCCTAGCGCCAGACTCGTCATGTGTCAAACGGGAGGCAGTGGAGGGCAGTGGGTCGGATGGGACCCGTGATCAAAGGGCCCAGCGATCGTGCTATCTTGCCCTGACAGGAGGGATTCGATGAACGTCACGATCCCAAAGAGCCTCGAAGATCTTGTTCGCCAGAAGGTCGAGGAAGGCCGGTACAGCACGGAGGCCGAGGTCGTCGCGGATGCCTTGCGGTTGATGCAAGCACGTGATGAGGTGGCTCAGATCAAGCGCACCAGACTGCAAGACATGATCGATCGCGGCTACGAAGACGTCGCCACGGGGAAGGTGATCCGGCTCGAGAACGACGACCAGATCGACGCTTTCTTCGCGGATTTGTGAGGCGTCTCGATCTCACGGAGATCGCCCGGGCGGATCTCAAGTCGATACGGCGCTATTCACAAAGAACCTGGGGCCCCGATCGGACGGTGCGGTACATGGCGGCACTGCGCGACATCATGAAGGGACTCGCCGCAGGGAGTATTGTCAGCCGCAATCGCGAGGACCTGAGACCCGGGCTGCAAATGGCTACCAGTGGCCGGCACTGCGTATTCTTCGAAGTCGACGAGTCACGAATCCTCGTGGTCCGTGTGCTCCACGACAGGATGGACTACCAGCAGCACCTCGAGGCTGAGATCGGCCAGGACAGGGACCGGTGAGGTCTGCTCAAGCTGCACGCCTGAGCTCATCCACGGCTCGCAACCGGTGAGTGACGCGGTTCCAACTCGCGAAATTTAGGGTCACCACTTCTCGCTTCGCCCGAACTGGTTTCCCCGGAACTTATCAGCCACACGGCTTCGGCCTTCGGCCTCGCCTTCTCGTGCTCGATTCCTTCCGGGCTCACCACTATCTCCCTCTCACAAAAAGCAGTTAGGCTAACTGCGCCCTTTGACCAGCCAACTCGGGAGACCAGGATGCGAGAACCCACCATCGCCGACGTCACATCCATCGCAAATCAGTACGGTCTTCGTCTGTCGCCAGAGGACCTCGAAGGACATCTCGGCTGGCTGAACGCCTTTCTGCGGGGGTTCACGGCCATCGATCAACTGCCCGACGACTTCCCCGCGCTGCGCTATCCAGGGCGGAGCAGCCGGAAGGCAAGAGATGACGAGAATCCCCTCGGCGCGTGGTGGATCAAGACCGAAATCGAACGGGCTTCGTCAGGCAAGCTGCATGGCCGCACGATCGCTATCAAGGACAACGTATTCATCGCAGGTGTCCCCCTCATGAACGGGGCCACGATCCTCGAAGGATATGTCCCTCCGGTCGACGCGACCATCGTCACCCGGATCCTCGATGCTGCCGGAGAGATCGTTGGGAAGTCGGTTTGCGAGGCCTATTGCTCCTCGGGCGGCAGCCACACCAGTCAGTCCGGCCCAGTCCATAATCCCCATCGTCGAGGGTACTCGGCCGGAGGCTCGTCATCGGGAAGCGGCGCCCTCGTCGGCGCCGGGGTCGTGGACATGGCGATAGGCTGCGACCAGGCGGGATCGATCCGGATTCCTGCCTCATGGTGCGGC
>DATKEJ010000384.1:0-3480 GCA_035512315.1 Rhodothermales bacterium
ACGCCGACATCCGCGGAGGCCCCAGTCAGCCGGAGCGAGGGGACGTCTACGAATTCGACAGTGAGCTCAACAACTGGGCGTCGGACCCCATACGGATCACGCTTACTCCTCCTCCCGACCTGGTCGTAACCGACGTTCAGGCACCCGGAGGAGCAGTGTCGGGGCAACCGGTGGAGCTGACCTGGACAGTTACAAACATGGGGCCGGGAGCGACACGTGCCGACGTGTGGAGTGATCGGGTCTTCTATTCTCCGACGCCGGTTTTTGATGGTGCGACGGCGGTCCTTCTTGGTGCCTTTCAGCACCGCGGCGCGCTTCTGAATGACGCGTCCTACACGGTCACCGGGAAGGTTCGGGTGCCCGACGGGGCAGCCGGGGAAGGGTTCTTCCTGGTGCATACCAATTTCGCGGGGACTGTTTACGAGCATACGTTCAACCAGAACAATATCAGTGCGGGTACTGAGCCGGCGGTCGTCACCCGTTCACCCTATCCGGATCTCGTACTTGCTAATGTCTCCGTGGCGCCATCGACTGCGACGGCAGGCGAGCAGGTTGCCGTGTCTTATGAGATAGCAAACATGGGCACCGACGTCGCCGATGCCTGGACCGATCGCATATACGTCATGGAAAGTCCGGAGTGGGACCCCGACGAAGCGATCCCGGTGGGGTTCATATCGCACCGGACGGCATTGTCTCCAGACGACTCCCGTGCGCATTCCACGGCGATTACGCTGCCGCCGCAACTGGCCGGCTCATACTTCGTATTCGTCTGGGCGGACGCCGAGGACCGTCTCTTCGAATACCCCGACGACCAGGGCAATGTCGCCCGGAGCGCGGCATACTCGGCCGCAGCATATCCTCTCGTCGATCTGCGTGCCGAGATCGTGACGTCACCTGCATCCGTAACGTCTGGCACGAAATTCGACCTTGTTTTTCGCGTCGCCAACGTTGGAGCCGCACGAACAATTAGCGAGCAGTGGACCGATGAAGTTTATCTGTCAGAGGACCCCGAGCTTGATCCACAGCATGATATCTTGTTGGCCGAGCTTGTCCATAGAGGAGCGCTGGCACGGCTTGCCGAATACGAAGGAAGGACGGAGGTCACGCTTCCCGAGGGGTTGGATGGCGACCACTTCTTCATCGTTCGGACGGATGCGGGCGGCATGAACGCCGACGGGGATCCGTCGAACAACGTCGGCACCGCTCCTGTCCAAATTGCGTTGTCTCCAGCCGTCGATTTGCGCGTCACGGAGATCGATGCTCCGACCACAGTCCGCGCGGGCGAACCTGTATCGATCAGCTGGACGGTTCGGAACGACGGCCCCGGCTCGACTCGAAGTTCCCGCTGGTTCGATGGTGTGTTTCTTTCCGAAGACGACGGGGTTGACCGCCGGGACATTCTACTGGGCACGTACGAGCGGGAATCTGCGCTCGACGGCGGCGAATCATATCAGGCAGGTCTGGACGTAAGCCTGCCCGCTTATAATTCCGGTCGATACTTTTTGCTGGTCCAGACCGATCTGCGTAACGACGAATATGAACACGAGGCCGAGTTCAACAATACGGCGTCCGTTCGCGTCGATCTGACGCTCGCGGCGCCCGCGGATCTTATCGTCGAAGGTGTAACGGTTCCTCTATTCGCGTCGCCCGGCGAACCAGTGACGGTTGAATGGACCGTTGTGAATAACGGCCCAAACCCGGCCCGCGGGCGCATGCGAGAGGCGGTGTTCATTTCGGAAGATGCTACGTGGAATCCGCAAGACTTGCTCCTCGGGGTCGCCGAAATAGACATCGATTTGTCTCCGGGCGAAATGAGCAAGACTGCCATGAAGGTCGAATTGAGTCGAAGCTACACGACCGACGGGTTCGGAAACATCACCGGTGAAATGCCGGGCGTCGCACCGGGTGAATACTACGCGATAGTCCGCACCGACATAGCGAACAACATCCGCGAGACGAACGAGGACAATAACACGTCGTCGAGCGAATCGACAACGAGAGTGGACGTCCCGTCTCTCCACCTCGGTGTGCCCGAAGTGTTTGCGTTGAGCGAAGGGTGGTCGCGTCTCTTTCGGCTCGGACTAGAGGAAGGGGCCGATATCCGGTTCAGGCTGACTAGCGATGCCATTGAGTCAGGGAACGAGCTCTACGTCGCACGGAACCGAGCGCCGAGGGCGGCGGGAGATTTCGACTGGTCGGCAGCTCAACCGTTCGTCGCAAATCAAGAGCTCGTCGTCTCGTCGGCGCAGGCCGGCACCTATTACGTTCTCGTGGTTGCGAGAACCAGCCATCAAGCGCCTGATTCCGAGCAACTCACACTACAGGCCGATGCCCTGAGCTTCGGGATCACCGAGGTTAAACCGGACCGAGCAGGCGATCGGGGTGAGACTACCGTCGTGCTCAGCGGAGCATTGTTTTCTCCCGATTCCGAGGTCTACTTGTACAGGAGCGGAGAAGACACCGTTCACGCTAATTTGGTTGGCTTCCGCGAAAGCACAGAGTTGCTGGCCAGGATTCCAACCCAGGGTCTCCGATTGGGGATGTGGGATGTCGTCGTGGAGATTCCTGGCGGGCCTAGCGCGAGGTTGGACGGAGGTTTTACGATCGAACCGGGCCTACCTCCGGAATTGGTGATGCACCTGCTCGGTCCCGCAGCTGCCCGAGTGGACTCGCCTGTCGATCTCACGCTGGCGGCCGAGAATCATTCAAATGTGAACGTGGAGCGTGCTGCCGTTATGGTCCGCATTCCCGAGGAGCTCGAACTCATCGATGTGCAGGATCACGGCGCCCCGGCTTCGGAGTTCTGGGACCGTGAACGGAACCTGTTCGTCGAGGAGGATGGCCTGGCGTGGTTTCTGTTCTTCCTCGCCGACCTGAGACCTGGCACGACTAAATCTATCAGCCTGACAGTGCGCGCGAGTGAATCCGGTACCTATTCGATCCCGGTAAACTATACGGAATTCTCCCGGACACAATTGTTCTGGACGCTGCTCCACGCCGACTTCGAGGCCCTGCGTCTCGGTGAACCCGGGCTTCTGCTAGGTGAACTGGAGGAAGAGGCGACCGGAAAAACCTCCGAGGCGAAGCAAGAAAACCCGTGTGACCCGTGCGAAGGCCTGGATGAAGATGCCAAAATTCGATGCGAGTATAACGCGAGACGGAGGTTCATCGCCGACCATGGGGAGGACTACGCAAGGGATGCTCTCGGAGGCGGGGCCACAGGTCCCAGATCCCCCCGTCCCGGCCTCTGGCCGAAATTGTTTTGTGCACCAACCGGCGTGGACCCCTGCAGCGACGAGGAGCCTCCGAACATGCCGTGCTTCTGCGAGGGCATCGGGAATTGCCTACCGGATTTTCCGCCTCCACTCATTCCGTTCCTGCAAGCTTTCGACCCGAACGACATGATTGGACCTTCCGGGTTCAGCGCCGAGAGATGGGTCTCCCGCGTCGAGACGCTGCCCTACACGATCAGGTTTGAGA
>DATKEJ010000385.1:0-6586 GCA_035512315.1 Rhodothermales bacterium
TAAGCGAGACTTCGAGGATCAATACAGGGCTTCCCGATCCGTTGATCTGGCCCGGCGGCTCAATCCCGACCTCATGAGCTTCGATCAGTGGGTCAGCGAGAATGCCCAACGCATCCCGCTCAGCTAGATCACCGGGCTCAAACACCGACTGAAACCACATAACCTTGCATCTTCATCGCAGGCCCCCAAGGTCAATCGCTTGGGGGCGCGAGAGGCATGAAGATGACCCATAGTCCAACCGTCACCCGGAGCCTGGCAATCATTTGCGGCATGGCGGCGTGGTCTGCGGAGTGTCGGTACGAGGGTCCTTCTCCTGCCGAGGGGACGCTTGAACACCATCTCGTCAATGAATCCTGGAGCTGGTTCTCCGAACCGTTCTCATCCGATCGGGGATACAGGGTCGCCTTTCTACCGTTCAAGCTCGTCGTTCACGAAAGCGGCCGCATGTCTGAGACGTGGACCGTCGTAAACGACGAAGTGCTCGAACTGACAAACACCCATGAGCGCCGCTTTCGTTACCGCTGGTTCGACTCAGCACGGTTGTTGGCTCACTGCCGCGAAGGCACTCGAAAACCGTTCTTCATCGCTCCCGACACCCTGTTGCCGCATCAGGTGTTCGAATCGGCCGGGAGGTCGGGCCTCGACACCTGCACCCGGCAGCGGTCCTGCGAATTGCCGGAGGTCGGGTCGTCCTGGCCGAAGATCGACCGGGATTCGTCCAAACGATCGACCTTTCCGATCTGACACTGACCCGGCAGGACAGGACCGCCATTCGGGACGCGGGATCGGTCGAAACGCTCGTGCTGTCGAGGACGGGGGTCTCGGACAACGATCTCGGAATACGAGCGTGACGTCGGCCGGTGTCGATTCGCTGCGTCGCCAGGCTCCAGAAGTATCCGTCCGGAGATAAGTGAGGGTTGAATTCCGACCCGAGAATGCTGAGCTTCAATTTATGGACCAGCAGGAGCGCATGGACTCTCGCTTCACATACGACGGGCTCCACCTCAACCAGCCCGGCTATGAACTTTGGGCAGCCTACCTGATGGACCAGGGCTATATGGAATAGATACGAGGCTGCCATTCTCGCAGGAGTGTTTTTAGTTTCTCGTTTAGCGTCTAGCGTTTTCAGTCTAGATCCCGGGTCGAGCCCGGGATGACGACCGATAGGGTCCATCTTCCATCTTCCATCTTCCATTGCGCGACTCGTCTAGCACCTATCTCGGCCTCGTCTCTTTCGTGGCGGCGCTTGGCGGATTCCTTTTCGGATTCGACACGGCGGTAATTTCCGGGGCCGTAGGCTACCTGAAAACCCAGTTCGACCTCACGGCTGCGATGGAGGGATGGCTCGTCAGCTCGGCTTTGATCGGCTGCGTGCTGGGCGTTCTCGCAGCTGGATCCTTCAGCGACCGGTTCGGCCGAAAGCCGGCATTGATGGCGGCGGCCGTCCTGTTCCTGATTTCCGCCGTGCTTTCGACTGTGCCCAGATCCTTTTCGACATTGGTTGCGGCCCGGCTGGTGGGCGGAATCGGCGTCGGCATCGCGTCGATGCTTTCGCCCCTCTACATCGCTGAGCTGTCCCCTCCCCGTCTGCGCGGCAGGCTCGTTTCCCTGTATCAGTTCGCGATCACGCTGGGCATCCTGATTGCGTATTTCAGCAACGCTTTCTGGCAAGGCCTCTCCGCAGGCGATTCGTTTCGGGATGTCCCGTTCCTGGCGTGGATCCTCCATGACGAAGTTTGGCGCATCATGTTCGGGTCTGAGACGATACCGGCGGCGATCTTTCTCGGGCTCCTCCTGTGGGTACCGCGAAGCCCGAGGTGGCTCGTCGGGAGAGGTCGGGATAAGGAAGCCTTGGCCGTGCTGTCGCGAATCGGTGGCGCGGAGGCCGGACGCGTGGAACTGGACGCGATCCGGGATGTCGTGAGTCACGGCTCCGAGCGGCTGAGAGCCGTTCTGAGCCCGAGCATCCGGCCTCTTCTCGTGATCGGCATGGTGCTCGCTGCCGCCTCACAGTTCAGCGGCATCAACGTCATCATCTACTACGGTCCTAGAGTCTTCGCAGAGGCCGGCTTCACCATGAGCGACGCCCTCGGCGCGCAGGTGACGATCGGCGTTACGATTGTGCTCTTCACCCTCGTCGCTATCTGGAAGGTCGATCACCTCGGCAGGAAACCGCTACTGCTGGCCGGCATGTCGGGAACGATCCTGTCATTGGCGGCGCTCGGACTGTTGTTCTATTTGGGCCGCCCCTCGGGTGTGCTCGTCGTCGCGCTGATCCTGCTTTTCTGCGCCTGCTTTTCGTTCTCCTACGGTCCTGTCGTCTGGGTCATTCTGGCCGAAATCTACCCGGTCGGGATCCGAGGTCGTGCGATGTCGATAGCAACCATGACGTTGTGGCTTTCGAACGCCATCGTGGGTCAGACTTTCCCCTGGTTACTCGAGAACCTGGGCGCATCCGGCACCTTCTGGCTATTCGCGCTGATCACGCTGCCGGTCGTCTGGTTCGTGGCGGTGGTCGTGCCGGAAACAAAAGGAAAGACGCTGGAAGAACTCGAAGTGAGCTTCCGCAGAATCTAGACGACGTTCGACCCCCCCTCCTCGCACGAATCTAAGACCCTTCATCACGTTCGCTCGTTCGGGGCAAGCTACTCGACCCCTCCTCGCTCGTTTACAGTCGTTCTTTTTCAAGACATCTCGTATTCGCTCGTTCGGGGCAGGCTGTTCGACATTCGACGTTCGACGCTCGACATTCGACATTCGACGTCATCGCGCCAAATCCAGCAAAAACGCATACTCCAGCGCTTTCTCACGATACTGACGAAATCGGCCCGACTGTCCGCTGTGCCCCGCATCCATATTCGTGTGGAGCAGGAGGCGGTTCGAATCGGTCTTCTTGGCGCGCAGCTTCGCTACCCATTTTGCTGGTTCCCAGTATTGGACCTGCGAATCGTGAAGGCCGGCCGTCACGAGCAAATGCGGGTACTCCTTTTCCTCAACGTTGTCGTACGGAGAGTACGACAGCATGTAGGTATAATAGGTGGAGTCGTTCGGATTCCCCCACTCATCGTACTCGCCAGTTGTCAGAGGAATACTCTCATCGAGCATCGTGGTCACGATGTCCACGAACGGCACAGCCGCTACCACGCCCTTGAACAGGTCGGGACGCATATTGACCACGGCGCCCACAAGCAGCCCGCCCGCGCTTCCCCCCTCCGCGAACAATCGCTCAGGATCCGCATAGCCCTCAGCGACGAGATATTCGGCTGCGTCGATGAAATCTGTAAACGTATTCTGCTTTTTGAGCAGCTTTCCGTCCTCGTACCACTGCCGTCCCAGTTCTTCCCCGCCCCGGATATGGGCGATGGCGTACACGAATCCGCGATCCAAGATGCTCAGACGGGACGGGCTGAAATAGGGATCCATGCTGTGTCCGTAAGACCCGTATCCGTAAAGAAGAAGCGGCGCCGATCCGTCCTTGGCGAATCCTGTCCGATAGACGATCGATACCGGCACTTCCCGACCGTCTCGCACGCGAGCGAAAACACGCTCTGTAACGTAGTCGGCCCGGTCGAATCCGCCGAGTACGGGCTGCTCCTTAATCAGCGTGCGTTCACGCGTCTCCATGTCGTAATCGTAAACGGACGCGGGCGTCGTCATCGATTCGTACACGTAACGCAAGGTCTTGCTGCTCATCTCCACGTTCGTGGACGTTTCGACCAGGTACGCCGGCTCGCCGAAGTCGATATGGTGGTCATTTGAACCGTCCCACGACCTTACCCTCAGCCGGACGAGTCCGCTGTCACGCTCCGACAGCACGACGAATTCCTCGAATACATCGAATCCCTGGAGGAGAACCTCGGGTCGATGAGGAATCAGTTCCCTCCAGTGCACCCTCTGAGTCAGATCGACGGGAGTCTGCATCAGCCGGAAGTTCTTGGCATCGAGGTTCGTTCGTACGACGAAGTTATCGCCGACGTGCTCGACCGAATACTCGTGATCGGGTTCTCGCGGCTGGATCATCGTCAAGGGGGCTGTCGGATTGTCGGAATCCAAGTACATGTATTCAGACGACAGCCTCTGCTCCGACGCAATGAATAGGTACTTCCTGGATTTAGATCGGGATACGAAGGCGTAGAACTCAGGGTCGGACTCTTCGAAGACCACCACGTCTTCGTCGAAGGTCGTTCCCAATTCGTGGCGCAGAATGCGGTCCCACCGCAGCGTTTCGAGATTCTGCTTCGAGTATAGCAGCGTCTTGCCGTCGGTCGCCCAGGCGATATTACCCGTCATTTCCGGAATCTCGTCTGGGAGCAGCTCTCCGGTCGTCAAGTCCTTGAATCGGACGCTATAAATGCGGCGGCCTACCTGATCGAAGCTGTAGGCCAGAATGTTCTCGTCTTCGCTGACGTCGAGCGTCCCGATCTCGAAGAAATCGAGGCCTTCCGCCAGTTCGTTGGCGTCGAGAATAATCTCTTCCGGCGCGTCGAGGGATCCTCGTTTCCTACAGTGAATCGGATACTCGTCTCCCTCATCGTATCTCTTGTAATAATAATAATTTCTATCCTGATAAGGTGGAGTCGAATCGTCCTGCTTGATGCGACCCTTGATCTCCTGAAAGAGTTCTTCCTGGAGGGTGTCGGTGTGGGCCATGACGGCTTTCGTGTAGCCATTCTCGGCCTCCAGGTATTGGATCACTTCCGGGTCGTCGCGCTCACGAAGCCAGAAGTAGTCGTCAACGCGAGTATCGCCATGAATTTCCAGCGTCGTCGGTTCGACGCGAGCAACGGGTGCCATAGGTTGTTGTTCGTTGTCGGAGCCGCAGCCGATCGCGAAGAGCGCAAGGCTGATGAGAATCTTCCGCATTGGGATTGATGTGGGTAATCGAATTAGCCCGGGAGGGAGCATCCTACGCACGGGCAATCGGATGGGTTGCTGAAAACGTTGTCACGAACAAGAAAAGGAAGGTGCGCATTCTGAAGAGCCGCGTCTGTCATCCCGAGGAAACGGAGCGACGAGGGCCCCCGACTGCGGCAACCCACACTGCTTACTGCTCCATCATCATCTCGATCCGCTATCAGCTACGAGGTAATCTGCTTACGCACTTCGGCGGGCAGGCTGCCGCCACGTCGGTTATCCTGACCTAAATACGGCCGGCGGGCTCTGGCCGGCCCCTACGCGCTCAATCCGCTCAATCCGCTCAATCCGCTATTACCGGGGTCCATCACTTCGTTCGGGAGGACGATCCGTTCGGGATGACCGTCTGTCGGAGACCCTTTCGAGAGCGTTGCGGGCGGCAGATTCTATCTCGTCTTCGCCGCCGACCGTAAATCCAAGGTCCTGCAGGAGACCGTCGCCGACGTCGTAGACCCAACCGTGAATCTTCAGCTCCTGGCCCCGTCGCCAGGCATCCAGAACGATTGACGTTCGGCATACATTGCCGACCTGCTCCAGCACATTAAGCTCGGAGAGAAGGTCTGACCGCCTCTCCATCCCAGTCTCAGCGTCCAGCAATTTGACGTGCTTCCGTTTGATGTCGACGATATGCCGGAGCCACGCATCGATCAGCCCGAATTGCTGGTCATTCAGTGCGGCGTGGACGCCCCCGCAACGATAATGCCCGCACACGATGATGTGCTTCACGTCCAACACCTCGACCGCAAACTGAATCACCGACAGGCAGTTCAAGTCACCAGGAACGACGAGATTCGCGACGTTGCGATGCACGAATAGCTCGCCCGGCATCAGGCCGACAATCTGGTTCGCGGGGACACGACTGTCGGCGCATCCGATCCAAAGGTACTGGGGCGTCTGCTGGTGGGTCAGGTTCTCGAAAAACTCGGGGTCGCGCCCCAGCGTCTTCTCGACCCAGGATCTGTTGTTGTCGAAGAGGTGCTTCAAATATTGCATGGATCTCGGTCTGCATGAACCTGCGCGTCCTGACGGAGTCGGAAGATACGCGTCACGAATATCGGGCGAGACAAACGAACATGCTGCGGTCCTGCATCCGACCGATTCGGAGGGAGCGCGCCGGAAGTGACAATTGATGCCGAGTCACGTGCGCCTCATCCCAGTCACAGGGATCGTCCTACATCCGGATCAGACGCGAAGGACGATCTTGAAGAGCGAACGGATTCAGTAATCGAAACCACAACATGCCCAGTACAGGATTGGATGCCGGACCTGCGACCGACCTCGCTCGTCTCGTCGAGTACGGCGATGACGCAATCGTCAGCCGGATCCTTCTCAGGACCGAAGGGGGGAACGTCACGCTCTTCGCCTTCGACGAGGGACAGGAATTGAGCGAACATACCACCAAGTTCGATGCCCTGATCGCAGTCGTTGACGGCTCGGCAGACGTGGTCGTAGGGTCGACCGAGCACCATGTGGATACGGGTCAGGTCATTCTCCTCCCCGCCAATGTACCGCACGCGGTTCGTGCGCTAGGTCGGTTCAAGATGGTCCTGACGATGCTGAAATAGATACCCTCGTTTAACGTCTGGCAGGCATGGGAGGACGGGGAGCGGGGGAGGTACTTGGTACTTGGTACTTGGTACTTGGTACTTGGTACTTGGTACTTGGTGCTTGG
>DATKEJ010000386.1:0-6243 GCA_035512315.1 Rhodothermales bacterium
ACCCTTCGTCCGAGCCGCCTCCTCCAGAATCGGAAGGACCAGTCCCTCGGTCGTATTCGGATACGTCGTGGATTTGAGTATGAAGAGCTGGCCCGGACGAATGGTCTCGGCAAGTCGTTTCGCAGCCGCGAGGATGTAGGATGTGTCGGGGTCCTTGTTGGCGGTAACCGGTGTCGGCACGCAGATGAACACGACGTCGAGTGCACCGGCCGAGTCGAAATTGTCCTCGGGTACGAACGCGCCGGTTTCTACAACTTTGGCGAGCGTCGTCGAGTCTACGTCGTCGACGTAGGACTTTCCGGACGCAAGACGCAAGACGCGCTCTGTATCCAGGTCGATCCCGACGGTCGGAAAACCTCGCTTTGCATGCTCGACGGCCAGCGGCAATCCGACGTATCCCAATCCAACAACTCCGATCCGAGCAGTCGTCTGCCGAATCCTTTCTACGAGCTGTCCCTCAGCCGCGGAGGCTGAGCGCTCGGATGTTTCCGTGACGGTTGAAGTCGATTGCCCCATTATCAGCGTGGTCTATAATAGTGCATCTATGCACTGAATTGATTACTTGTCAACGGACTGGCCTACGCGCGCGCCGCCCAGCGGATCGCGGTGGTCGTCCCATGGCGTCGCAAGATCCCGGTCGCCCACGTCGCCCCCCGCCTCGCCGGCACCGGACGCTACATCCGCCGGTGCCGCGGCTGAGCGGCGGCGTCGCGGAACCTTCAGGTATCCCAGTGAACGCAGCAAACCGAAAATTCCCACGGCCGTCCCGCACAAAACAACAGTCGTAAAGACGTTGTCTCCAAGACGACGGTCCGAAATTGCCAGAAGGAAGGCCGCTATTCCGAAAGCGATGCTGATCGTGTACAGAACAAGCACCGTGTTTCGATGCGATAAACCGAGCTTGCGAACGATGCGGTGATGAATGTGATCCTTGTCCGGACGAAAAATCGACTTACGCTCGATGAAGCGTCGAATAACTGCGAGGCCGGTATCGATTACCGGCAGCCCCATGGCAATGATCGGAATGAGGAGCGCAAGGAGAGAATTGGCACGACTCGCCCCGTGAAGGGAATAAGCAGCCACCAGAAATCCCAGAAACATGCTTCCGGAATCACCCATAAAGATCTGAGCCGGATTGAAGTTATACCTGAGGAATCCGAACAAGGCGCCCACGATGATCGCAACCCAGGCTGAGTTCGTCCAATCGCCCATGACCATGTATGCGGCTGTCAGGCTGCCGAATACGATTACGCAGACGCCGGAGGCAAGTCCATCCATGCCGTCGAGGAGATTGATCGCATTGATGGCCCCGACGATCCATGCCACAGTCAAGGCGATTGCAAACCATCGCGGGAGGACGAACGGCAAGTCGCTAAACGGATTGAACACCTCCGGAATAACAAGTCCCCCGCTTATCATCAGAATGGCGACTCCGAACTGGAAGGCCAGTTTCGCGAGAAAGTGCATGGGCCTTATGTCGTCGTACAGGCCGACGACCGCCATGATCAGAGCGCCGGTAATAATCAGGGGCGACGGTATTCGAATGGAGTTGGCCAACTCCACCGGCAGCAGGTAGGGTACCAGGGCGAAATAGATCAAGCCGACCAGGAACGCCCCCACGATGGCCACACCGCCTATTCGGGGCGTCGGTTGCGTGTGGATGCTCCTGGAGGCATCGGGCGTGTCGATCCACTGGTTCCGCCGAGCGACGCGCGCCACGACTGGCGTGAGCGCATACGATGTCAATGCGCTGAGCAGGAACCCTGCCGCGATAACCACTATCAACATGTCGCCTCGCCTTCTGCTCGGTGGGTTCTCGTCGGGGAGGGCATTGCGTTACAATAGGTGAAACTGGCTATGGTTTCGCGCCCCCAATCCTCACCTATTTCCGAAAATAGCATTTAATTGTGCAAAATACGACCAACTTGTTTTCTCCGCCGATCGACAAAACAGGTGGAAATGAGGTCGATGCGCTGCTTCGGCCTATCTTTTGGCGTTAGTTTTCTTCTGGTAACTGCGGCGATGCGATTCTTTCAGACGGTCAGGAGGCTGCGAGCGAGGCAGGCTGTCGCCCAACTCGGGCATCGCGTCTGCCATCGTTTCCCCACTTCGACCAAATCCCAACGATCGCCACCGGCGCCGGCAATCCGGCTTGGTGCACTTCCATTCATTCCACCACTTCAGCCGTCCGCCAACGCGGGGGTTGTGCAGACTGGCGGGCTGACTTTCCTCAATCGCACCGAGCGGGTGGGATGGCCGCCGGCGTGGGAGATGGGCTCGCCTCCGAAGCTCTGGCGGTACAACTTGCACTACCACGACTTTCTCTGGAAGTTGCCATTCGACGACGCCGTGACAGCCGTCCGGAGCTGGATTGACAGCTACCCGAACGGACTCGATCGCGTCGGGTGGGATCCCTATCCGGTATCGCTCAGGGTCCAGAACTGGTGCATGTATTTCTTCGGCCGCCACCGGGCTAAGATGACCGACCGGCCGGAAGTTTCGGAGATGTTGTGGGCCTCCATCTTCCAGCAGATTGCCTGGTTGCAGAAACGGATCGAATGGCACCTGTTGGGCAACCACATTCTCGAGAACGGCGCGGCGCTATCCTTGGCGGGCGCCACTTTCGACGGCGCAACGGGTGATCAGTGGCTTCAACTCGGACTCGACCTGCTGGGGAAGCATCTCGACGACAATGTCCTCACAGACGGAGGCCACGCTGAACGATCTCCTATGTATCATTCGCGTCTCTGCCAGATGCTGGAGAACCTCTCCAGAGCCGGCAACGAAGAGATCTCGAAGCTCGTGCAGGAGCCTTTGAAAAGAGCCTGGGCGTTCTTGCCCTTGGTAAGTCACCCAGACGGGGGAATCTCGCTCTTCAACGATGCCGCCCTGGGAATTTACCCGGGAGTCGCCGAGCTTGGAATGGAACGTTCCAAACCCGGGGTCTTCGCGCTACCAGATTCAGGCTACTACGGCGCACTTTCCAACGAGGGAAACTACGTTATCTGCGACGCAGGGCCGATCGGGCCTGACCACCAGCCGGGGCACGCTCACGGTGACACGCTCTCTTTTGAGTTGTCGGTCGGTGGAGTCCGATTTGTGGTGGATTCTGGAGTACTGGGCTACGAAGGCGACCGCTGGAGGACTTACGCCCGGTCGACTCGCGCTCACAACACTATTGAATTAAATCGCGTTGACCAGAGCGACTTCTGGGGCGTGTTCAGGGTCGGAAGGCGGGCCTATCCGCGCAGCGTCACATTCACAGAGGACGACCGCGGATTTTCGCTGGAGGGCGAGCATACGGGGTACGACCACCTAACCGGTCGTCCGGTCCACCGGAGACGATTCCGATGGATTGATAAAGGCGTGCTGATGGTTCGCGACCGAATCAAAGGTGGCAGCCCGGTTTGGGCAAGGAGTCACATACACCTGCACCCCGACGTTGCGATCCTACCTCTGTCAGACCGGTCGCTTCTTCTGCAAAGGGGAGTTGTTTCGTGTACGGTCGTTCTGGCCGGCGCGGGCAGGCTGAGCGTCGAACCGTCATGGTACTTCCCGGAGTTCGGATGTATGTACCGAAACTACGTACTCGTCGTTTCCGCCCGAGGCTCAGAGCTGGTAAGCGGTTTCTGCATGGCTCCGGGGAAAGTGCTGCCAACGTTCGATCTCGAGCGTGGCGCGCGAGTCGACGATGTTGTATACGGGTGGTAATCGATGCGCATCCTATTCATCACACACTATTTTCATCCGGAAGGGAACGCTCCTGCGACGAGGGTACACCAGTTGACTCGGCGGTGGGCTCGAGCGGGCCACGACGTGACGGTCATCACGGCTGTACCGAATGTGCCGTCCGGAATCGCGTACGAAGGATATCGCAATCGCTGGCGGCAGAATGAACAGATTGAGGGAGTCGACGTGGTCCGGGTTTGGACCTATCTCGCGGCGAACGCCGGCACCGTCCGCCGCATCCTCAGCTACCTCTCGTTCATGCTCACGTCGGTGGTCGCAGGTCTGAGCTCATCGCGGCCGGACATTGTGATCGCCACGTCGCCTCAATTTTTCTGCGGCTGGGCCGGCCGACTCGTTGCGAGGCTGCGCCGGCTTCCGTTCGTACTGGAGGTCCGTGACCTCTGGCCCGAATCGATCGTCGCTGTCGGAGCGATGCGATCGTCTCCTCTGCTTCGTATCCTGGGCTGGCTCGAGCACAGACTCTATGACGGGGCAGCGATCATCGTCACAGTTGGCCAAGCCTATGCGTGCAAGCTCGTGGAGCGCGGCGTCGACGAAGACAGGATCCGAATCGTCCCAAACGGCGTGGACCTGAATGCATTTGCCCCTGACGTCGACGGTAGCCGGCTCAGGACGGAGTTCGACCTTGGAGACCGTTTCGTGTGTGCGTTCGCGGGCACCATCGGCATGGCCTCGGGGCTCGACGTGATCGTTCGCGCTGCCGAGTCGTTGCGGCGGCGGTCGAGGGACGACATTCGCTTCGCACTGATCGGCGACGGGGCCGAAAAAGGTCGCCTGCAGCGGGCGGCTGCCGAAGCAGGGCTGTCGTCCCTGGTTTTCACCGGACGCCTGGCTAAAGATCGAATGCCCGAGGCGATCGCGGCAGCCGACGTGTGCCTCGTCCACCTGAAACGGGCAGATCTATTCAAGACGGTCATGCCGTCCAAGATCTTCGAGGCGGCTGCCATGAGGCGACCGATCATTCTGGGAGTCGAAGGCTCGGCTGCCGAGTGGCTCGAAACAGCCGACGCGGGAGTCGCGATTGAACCTGAAAACGAGGAAGCTCTGGTGGACGCCGTGGTGAGGCTGGCTGCGGAGCCTTCACTTCGATCCCGGCTCGGAAGCAGCGGCCGTTCGTTTGTGGAGCAGCATCACGATTACGAACTTCTGGCCGCTCAATACCTCGATATCCTAAGTCAGTTGCCAGATGGCCGTCAGGCTCGTTAATGTCGTCGGGGCCCGCCCGAACCTCATGAAGATTGCCCCCCTCATGAAGGCATACCGGCAGAGCGATCGGTTCGAACCGCTGCTCGTCCACACCGGGCAGCACTACGACGCGAACATGAGCTCGCTTTTTTTCGAGCAGCTCGGTATACCTCGACCCGACGTCAATCTCGGCGTCGGGAGCGGCTCTCAAGCCGAGCAGACGGCAGCGATCATGCAGGCTTTTGAGCCTGTACTGCTTGAATACCGCCCTGACGCCGTGGTCGTCGTCGGCGACGTGAACGGTACGCTGGCCTGCGCGCTGGTCGCGGCCAAGCTGGGCATACCGGTGGTTCACATCGAAGCCGGCCTGCGGAGCTTCGATCGCACCATGCCCGAGGAGATCAACCGGATTCTCACCGACTCTGTCAGCCATCTTCTATTCTGCACCGAGGAGAGTGCGGTGAAGAACCTCTCGCACGAAGGAGTCGATCCCGACCGCGTGCATCTCGTGGGCAACCTGATGATAGACGCCTTGGAATCCCACCGGCGGCTTGCAGAGTCCTCCCCGATTCTCGAAGATCTCGGGCTCTCCAGCCGCCAATACGGGCTGACTACACTTCACCGTCCGTCGAACGTCGACGACCCGTTGGTTCTCGGGCGAATCCTCGACGCGCTGGAGGAAATCGGCCGCGACGGCCCCATCGTTTTCCCTGCCCACCCGCGAACGGTTCAGCGACTCGACGCTTTCGGATTCAGTGAGCGACTATCGAGCTCGCCTGCGTTCATTCTGGTTGAGCCGCTCGGCTACCTGGAATTCCTAAAGCTCATGGCACATGCGACGGTGGTTCTGACAGACTCGGGTGGAATTCAGGAGGAGACCACCGTCCTCGGCGTTCCGTGCCTGACACTTCGGGAGAACACGGAGCGGCCGATCACGGTAACTGCTGGAACAAACCGGATCGTCGGGACCGACCCCGCGGCAATCCTGACCGCTTATAGAACGTCGCGCTCGAGTCAGGTCCAACCGATTCACCCGCCGCTCTGGGATGGAAGCACAGCGGCGCGTATCACTCCCATCCTGGACGCTGCTTACTCCTGAGCGTGAATCAGCGTGCCGCCCGCACCGTCGCATCTCGAACGGAACGGGCCCAATGCAGCACCGTCGCATCAGAAAGGTTGTGGTGAATCGGAAGCATGATGGCCGTCTCTCCTAGAAGCCGCGCGGCCGGATGGCGGGTTTCAGGCACAAGTCCGGCCTTCCCAAACGCATCCTCCCGGTAGATCTCGGGACAGATTCCGGTAAATGCT
>DATKEJ010000387.1:0-13679 GCA_035512315.1 Rhodothermales bacterium
GGACCAGATCTACCTCTCGATCCGATTCGCTCTGATGGATCACATAGACGACAATCAGGAACGGCTGCCCGCGTTCCTTGACGAGGTCTTTGTGAACTGGGATCACGAACGACGAATGTTGGGCTATCAGATACTGCGAGACCTGGCCGCGCGGCGGCAGGTGTTCGTATTTACCTGTCATCCGTGGCTAGCCGAGGAGATTCAATCCGTCGTGAAGGCTCAGCGGATCGAGCTTGCCAACGACACAACGCCGGTGAAGGAGAATGTTTAAGAGTGTCCAGCCCGTCGTTTGGGCATTCGATATCGAATGGGTGCCCGACCCGACGGCCGGAAAACTGGTCTATGGACTCTCGGACGATCTCGACGATCGCTCCGTGTTGGACCATATGTGGATCATGGGAGGCGCAAGCGAAGAGGAACCGCGGCCTTTCCTCAAGCTGGTTCTGTGTCGAATCGTTTCCATTGCCGCCGTCGAGCGCAGGCTCCGCGAAGACCGGAGCGTGGGTCTGACGCTCGTCTCGCTGCCGCGCGATCCGCACGATCCGGAAAGCGCCGCCGAAGACCAGATTATCTCCCGATTCCTCGATGCAATCGGTCAGAAAAAACCGCAGATCGTTGGATTCAACTCGCAGAATGCAGACTTGAAGATCCTGGTCCAGCGCGCGATCGTCAAAGGCATCAGCGCCAAGGATTTCGCGACGCGACCCGAAAAACCGTGGCAGGGGCCCGACTACTTCTCGCGTGGATCGGAGGCGAACGTAGATCTCATGGACATCGTGAGCGGATGGGGGCGCGGGGCGCCTTCCTTGCACGAGCTGACCACGCTGTCGGGGATCCCCGGCAAGTTCGAGATCGACGGTCACCAGGTCGCCGATCTTTGGCTCGATGGGCGGCTCGTCGACATCGTCGCCTACAACGAGTGCGATGCCGTCACGACCTACCTCCTGTGGCTGCGGTTTGCACACTTCGCCGGGTTCTTCGACGAAGAGGAATACGAAGACGAGCAGGATAACGTCCGGCGGCTGCTACAGGAAATGGGCGCCCGCCCTAATGGCGATCATCTGCTCCGATACATGACGGAGTGGGATGGGCTGCGGGAGAGAGTTAAGGCGTTGCGGTGAGGTCTGCAAGTCTACAAGTGGGCGGCGTAGACCGTGGCTGTCACGGTAAGCCGGGGGCTCAAAAGGCGTTCGCTGCGACATATGTTCTTGCTCGCCCAGGTGTTCATTCCGGCCTCGTGGCCAACTCCAGCAGCCTCAGTGCCGCCTCGACCGGGACGCCTAGATTAGAGCCCCCAAAGTCGCTCAAAATGGCCGTGTTGATTGCAACAACCTCTCCGGAAAGCGACAGCACCGGGCCGCCGCTGCCTCCGTGGGTCGTTACGGCGTCGTACACGACGCTGGTTCGGGTTACCTGTCCGACGATTCCTCTCGTAGCGAGGGGCGCGATATGCCCTTCCTCCGACAGCCGGCGCGCGATGTGCCAGAAGTCCCGCTTGCTTTCCTCAAGGAGGCTGTTCACGAAATCGAGGTCTGCTCGAGCGAGAAGGGCACGGATACCGGTCGGATACCCGAGCACGATCACTTCATCACCTGGTACGACCGATCCATGGCCAAGTGGAAGGGCTGGGATACCCTCCAGATCCCCCTCGCAGCGAAGGAGCGCCAGATCCTCAGTCGTGCCGGCCGCGACGAGCGTGACGTCGAACGGATCGGACATGTTGGGAAGGTACCCGATCATTCGATGCATGACGGGTGTGAATCCCATCCGCATGACGGCGACGGAAGAGGGATCGAACTCCCAGGGAGCAGCCACATGGCGATTCGTGAGCAGCAGCCCGCCTGAGCTGACAAGGAAGCCGGTGCCGGTGAACTGATTCCGATAAGGTGGCCCGGTTCCGTCCGGGCGTACCACGGGATTGCCATTTCGATCGACGAGTGGCTGTCCGCTGGGCCCTACGACCAGTCGCAGCTCTCGCCCTTCCGGTCCAACGAATCCGTACTCACCCTGAAGCAGCATCACCGACTCGGCGGCCATAGCCACCACTTTGCGACCAGCCGCCGTGAACGCTTCCAGTGCCTGCACGCGCTCCATCGTGCTAGACAAACGGGATTCGAGCTCACCTTGAAGTCGGCGAAGCTCCTCGTTGGTCATCGACTCGTCGTTTGCCTGAACTAGGGAGAGCACCTGTTCCGCCTGGTCGTCGAGCTCGTCTTCCAATTGAAAGCTTCTGACCGCGAGGAAGATCGTCGTGACGACGAGCAGCGACGTGAGGGCGAACGAGGTCCTGCGGGTCCACGGCGCCGTCTGTCGCAGCATCTCGTGCGGGATCGATCTTATGAAGACGACGGTTCTGCCGATCAGAGAATCCTTCTCGTGCCGCGCAGCGTCGCGACAGTCGGCGATGGCCTCGGGAATTGACTTGTACCTATTGCGAATGCCGTCATAGGCGCGGAAGCGAAGCACCGGCCCCTGGGAGCCTATCACGATGACGTCTCCGGAATTCAGGACGTGCCGAACAATAGGGGCGCCGTTGACCTGGACCAACTCATCGTCGGCTGCCAGCAGCTCGAAGACCTCGCCGTCACGAACGATGGTCGCGTGGACCGGAGCAACTGCGGGTTCACGCGCCGCCGGGAAATGCACCGTGGCGTTCGAGGAGGATCCGATTGTAATCCTGTCGCGTGCGATGAGCTGTCTCGAGCCGCGGTGAAACCCGAACAGATGATCAATTACGATCGTGTATTCACCTGCATCGTCGATGACGGACGAGTCTACCGTACGTGGCTCCATCGCTTACGGCGGCTAGGGTATGTCCGCGTTTGTTACGACTGGTACCGAACGTTACGGTCGGAGCGGGCAAGTTCCAAAGCCACCCCTTTCGAGGCTCGCAGACCCGATATTCAGATCTTGCGAACCGCCCAAAGGATCACCATGAAAGCTGTCCAGCTCACACGGATCGGCGAACCATTCGAGGATCGAGAGGTCCCGCGCCCGAATGCCGGCCCCGGCGAAGTCGTGGTGCGAGTTTCCGCGGCCGGAATCTGCCATTCTGACGCGCACTATCGAGCCGGGACGTCTCCCGTGGGCCGCCTCCCAATTACGCCGGGGCATGAGGTGGCCGGAGTCGTTGAGGAAATAGGGGAGGGAGTTGACGAAACCCTTCTCGCGCGCCGCGTCTGCGTGCACTATCTGGTCACGTGCGGCGCCTGTCGGTACTGCACGGGAGGACAGGAGCAGTTCTGTCCAAGCGGTCAGATGGTGGGAAAGCACCGCGACGGCGGCTTCGCGGAGTTCGTGTCGGTTCCGGCCCGCAATGTTGTCTCGGTGCCCGACAATGTCTCGGACGCCGAGGCCGCGATTATGATGTGTTCGACCGCGACCGCCTTCCATGCGATCCGCCAGGTGAGGTTGATGGCAGGGGAAACCATAGCGATCATTGGCTGCGGCGGGCTGGGTATGTCAGCCATTCAAATCGCGCGCAACCTTGGGGCAGGCAGAGTACTCGCCGTCGATATCGACGAAAAGAAACTCGCGATGGCGGCCGGGCTCGGCGCGGAACCGATCGACGGACGAGATCAACCGGCGGACCGAGTCCGAGAGGCGACGGCGGGAAGAGGCGTCGACGCGGCAATTGAGCTGATAGGCGCCAAATCGACGTTCGAGCTTGCCGTGGAGATTCTTGCGCCGAAGGGTCGAGCCGCCCTCGCCGGATTATCGAACGCCGCCATCGATGTGCGACCTTATCCCGATCTGATCAATAGAGAAGCGGAGATCATCGGCGTGTCAGACCACCTTCTGTCGGAGCTCGTCATCATTCTTGACTGGGCATCAAGAGGTAAGCTGAACCTTAAGGAGGTAGTGTCGCGCTCGATACCGTTGCGTTCCGATGCCGTTAATGCGGTCCTCGACGACCTCGAGCGGGGCACGTCTTCGATACGAAGCGTGATCGCCCCAACTCGGTGATCCTTTCGATTGCAGCGCACGGATTGCGCGACCGGTGCAGTTTGAGGCAAATTCGACCCACGGGTTATGGCTTGGTACGAGAAGCTAGGATCGGGCAGGCCTGTTCACGGAATGACGCAGCGTGCAAGTGGGCCACGCGGTGACCTACCATCCCGCCTCCGAGAATCTTCAGGGTGTGGACTCTGAGGCCTCCGACGCCTGGGGATCGTTCAGGATTCGGAGAGCTTTCTCGTATCGCCGGAAGCGTGCCAGATCATTTTCCGTGGGGTCTCCGGGGAGGCGCGATCGATCAAGATTATCTTGAAGGTCCGCCAGCTTCACTTCGCGGGCGAGCGGATTGGATGAGAGGCGCCTGACGTAATCGAAGTAGTCGCCGTCCGGATCTCTTGTCAAGGCAGCGACCGCCTCTACAATCGACCGATCGAAACCCTCGCGTGCGAGGCGGTCGACCGTCCAGTCTTCGTTGTCTTCAACCACGTCGTGCAGCGCGGCGACGATTTGCGCTTCCTTCGAACGTACAGCCGCCATCACGCAAAGTGGATGCAGGATGTAAGGCGCCCCGTGTTTGTCGACCTGACCGCGATGCGCCTCCATCGCGATTTCTATGGCCCTCCGCAGCGCGTTCACTGTTCGGATCGGGTTGGCAAGCCCGTGAATATATTGTGCATGCGATCCTCGCCGGCTTTTCGCCCCTCGTGCTCAACCGAGGGAGGGGTGCAGAATACGTCCTGGAGACTGCAAGGTATGCTCGCCGCTCCACACAACGAACTCGCCGTTAACCATCACGTGATGGATTCCGACCGGAAGCTGGTGCGGGTCTTCGAACGTGGCCCTGTCGGCGACGCGATCCGGATCGAAGACGACAAAATCCGCAAACGCTCCCTGTTTAATTCGACCGCGGTCGGGCAGGCGGATGCGATCGGCTGGCATGCTCGTCATTTTCATGATTGCCGTCTCGAGCGGGAATGCCTTCCTTTCTCTCGCATAATGGCCCAGAATGCGCGGGAACGAGCCGTAGCAGCGAGGGTGCGGGGAGCCTCCGGCGAGCGGTCCCGAAGGCGCTCTGGCGCCGCCGTCGGAGCAGATCATTGTTGCGGGATGCGAAAGAATCAACGCCGTGTTCTCCTCGTCCATTCCGAAGCCCACCATCCCCGTGCGGTTCCTGTCGCCGACGATAAGGTCGCGAAGCAGTCGGAACGGCTGCTCGCCCCGCTCGGCGGCGAGCTCTCCGAGGCGTCTACCGTTGGCCCACGACAGCCCCTCGTCCACCGTCATCGTCACCTGCGCCGAGTTCCAGTCACCGAGTCGATCGACCTTCTCCACAACGGCGGCCTCGATCGATGCCTCAAGACTCGGATCATTCAGCCTCCCCAGGAACGCTTGGGTCCCGCCCTCCCTCACCCAGACCGGGAAAAGGGCTGCGAGGGTCGTGCTGTACGCTTCGTATGGATAGCGGTCGGCCGTGACGTCCAAACCGTCGGCCCGAGCCGCGTCAATCATGCCGAGTGCGATCGGAGCCTTCCACCAGTTCCTCTGTCCCAGCGCTTTCAGGTGCGAGATCTGCACGGGGACCCCCGCCATCCGGCCGATATGCAGCGCCTCCTCGATCGCAGCGAGACCGCTGTCATCCTCATTTCGCATGTGCGTGGCATACGGCAGCCCGGTATCTCGCAACTCGGCCGCCAGTGCGATCAGCTCGTGCGTGGACGCAAACGCCCCGGGAAGGTATTCCAGTCCGGAAGACAGGCCGCACGCGCCGTTGGCCAGGGCAGCTCGGACGAGAGCCTTCATCTCATCCATCTCCGTAGGAGTTGCTTCCCGATCTTCGTCGCCTACTACGTACTGGCGGATCGTCCCGGCTCCGACCATGCTCGCAAGATTGATCGCACTGCCTGATCGGACAACGCGGGAGAAAAACTCCGGCAGAAAGCGGAAATCGATGAGAACTCCGTATTCCTGCATATACGCGTCGCGTATTTCCACGAACACGTCTTCACGGAGGGGGCCCATAGAGTCGCCGTCCTGCCCGACCACCTCGGTCGTGACCCCCTGATGCACTTTGCTCACTGCCCGGCCGTCGACCAGAAGCGAGAGATCGGTATGGCCGTGGATATCTATGAACCCGGGCGCGATTGCAAGACCCGAAATCGACACGATCGACGCATTGCCCGCGTCTATGTTTTTCCCAACCGCCACAATCCGATCGCCGTCGGCGAATACGTCGGCCTCGACGGGCGGCGATCCCAGTCCATCGTACACCAGGCCTCCAGTAAATAGTACGCGACTTGCGGGTCGGATCGATGGTGCGGCGACGTCCGGCAGCGCAAGCAAGACCGAGCCGGCGGCTGCCGCGCGATGCAGGAACTCGCGTCGGTTCATTTTGGAGAAGTGGATCGATGTAGCTGGGGCGACTCCGTTAAACTAATGATTGACTTGCTTCCCTGGAAATCGTGAAGATCCCAATTGCGTTGTCCACCTCCCGAGGGGGCGGCTAAGCGCAATACCCGACGTCGTAGGGACTGACTTTAGAGATGCGCGCAGCCGGGGGAGGTGACCTGAAGGCGAAGCTACCACCCCTCCCCCGAACCACCTCGAGGCTTCCGAAAGGGGGACCACGTTCTCCTCATGACCCCGGCAGATCCCGCACTATCCGGAGCAGGTCCATCGCCGTAGGAGCGCATCCTCCTCCTTAGCCACCGGCGCGCCCGATATGTTGTGGGTCACCAAGAAATCAGCGAGCTGGTCGAGGGGCATGTCGGCCGACGTGGCGTAGGGAGACACCCTACGCGGTTGGGAGGCATCAAAACGCGTCTTTGAGCGTTATCAATTGATCGATCGGGCGTAACTTGCGCCGCCAAATTCATCAGATCAGCCATTGTCGCAGGGAGGCTATGGGACACAACGTCGCTCCGGGAGCATCAGACGTCTCGCTTTACAGGGACAACGGTTTCGTTATAGCCAGGGGGTTGTTCAGCGATGTAGAGGCTGAGGCCTACCGCGCTCACTATTTCCAGTTGAGAGAATCGAAATCGTACAAGGATGACTGGGCCGGCGAGGCAGCCGGTGAAGGCGATCCGCTGCTGGCCTATCCGCGCATGATTCACATGCATCGCTGGGACCAGATTAGCCTGGACTGGCTTCTCGAGGCCCGCCTGCGACGGTGGCTGGAAGCAATTCTCGGGTGTACGCCTTACGCCGTTCAGACCATGCTCTACTTCAAGCCCGCCGGTGCGCGCGGTCAGGCTCTCCACCAGGATCAGCTTTTTCTTCGGGTGAAGCCCGGAGTGTGCCTGGCCGCCTGGATGGCTCTGGAAAAGGTGGACGAGGAAAACGGCTGCCTGCGCGTCGTACCGGGCTCGCACAAGCTCCCGCTGCTCTGTCGTTCGGAAGCCGATACGTCCGTCAGTTTTGTGGGAGTCGGTTCCGAAGTGCCTCCCGACGTCGAAGCAATTCCCATCCCAATGGAAGCGGGAGACGTGCTCTTCTTCGATGGCATGCTCATCCACGGAAGCCTGCCGAACGTCAGCCGCGACCGCTTTCGAACGACGCTCATCGGACACTACATCGACGGTCAAGCCGAGCGTGTGGCCGATTACTACCATCCCGTCCTCAGAATGGACGGAAGCGAAGTTGAGCTCGAAGAGAGCCCGGAAGGAGGTCCCTGTGGATCCTGGGTCACGGTCGAAGGGAAGACCGTGCTCGAAGTCCGGTGAGCCAGAGAGCCTCGCATTTGAATAGCCCGAGGATAACGGGACTTTCCGTGAAGCCAACCGGCAACGTTTCGTACTTTCGATCGGCATTTTTGAAGAACAGGGATTTCCTAATGCGAGTGTTCATTCTGGGAGCTGCAGCCGCGGTTCTCGCTGTTGCGGCCGCTTCGGCGCAGCCAACCCTCTATGTCGGCCTGAGCAATTCCAAGGGCTACGTCGTGGGCGCCAAGTTGCAGGAGAGCGGCCTTTTCCGCTACTCCGGCGATACCAGTTGGGTACACATAGGGTGGAACCATCCGTTCGTGAGCGGAATCGCCTACGGAGGGCCGTCCGGCACCTGGCACTTGGCAAGCGGCAACGGCGCACTCCGGTCGGCCGACGACGGAAAGAGCTGGAAAATTACTACCGGTTGGCGGGTTACCGAGGCACAACACATTGCGATCGATCACTTCGATCCCAACCTTATCTATCTGGCGACTTCGTACGGCATCTGGCGCTCGTTGGACGACGGAGCGACGTGGTACGACGCGAGTCTCGGACTCCACCAGAATTACACGCAGGCCATCGTGGCCGATCGAAAAGCGGCCAGAAGGGCCGTCGCCGCGACCGAGGCCGGAATTTTTGTCAGCGGCGATTCAGGGGGCGAGTGGAGGCACGTCGGGCCGGCAACGGCGATGATCGACGTCGCGCAGAGCGCTGCGGATCACGACCGGTGGATCGCGGGATCGCGTAGCGGCGCGGTTTATCTATCGACAGACGATGGACTGACCTGGAGCCTGCTTGCGCAGGCCGATTCGGAGGTGACCGGCGTTGCGGCCGACCCGTCAAACGGCGCCCGATTTGCTTTCGTGACGTACGGCAGCGGGGCGCGCCTCACCGAAGATGGGGGAGCCACATGGCGCGACGTCACCGAAGGCTTGCCGCTTCCCTACCTGGTGGAGACCGTTTTCGCCCCCACCGGCGGCCGGCTGTGGGTAGCAACTAAGGAGGAGGGTATCTACCACACCGATGACAGCGGCGCCTCGTGGACCTACGCGGGCATGACTGGAACAATGGTCTTCGATATGGTCTACGTAGACCGATGAGAGCGAGCGATATGCTAATGAAACGATTCTGGACGGCCCTGCTGCTCCTGGCATTTGCGAGTGCAGATGCCGCGACGGCCCAATTTGATCAATCCAAGAAGGCCGACCTGGCGAAGGGGCTTCAAGCCCGCCGGGACAGTCTGATCGATTATTTCGTCGATCGTGTTCCCAGTAGCGACTACACGAAGGGCGGATACTTCGAGGTCGCGGCACGACTCTATCTTGGCGAAGACCTCGAATGGTGTGTCACGCGACTCGACTCGCTGATGGCCGATCCGCGGGGCGATATGTTCTGGATGTATCCCTTCATCACAGTGACCTTCGTGGGACGGGATATCCTGCCGGCCGAGACCCAGGCGAAGATGCGCTCCCTGTGGACGACGTACCGCCCGTATCGGGGCGATACCGAGAATCACTGGGCGATGTACTACACGGCCATGTATCTGATCACTCAGATGTATCCCAACGACGCGGGTGAATTGTGGTTCAACGGAAAGAGTTCGAAGGAAAATTTCGATGAGGCCCGTGAGTACCTCATTTCCTGGATGGACCTGACGACGACGATTGGGCAGGGAGAATACGACTCGCCGGACTATTTCGGCGTCTTCATCGTGCCGATGGCGCAAATGTACGCGTGGGCCGACGACCCCGAGATGAAGCTTCGGGCAGGCATGATGCTGGAATGGCTGATCGCTGACTTTGCGGTTGAGAACCTCAACGGGATTTACACCGGCGCCCACAGCAGAACGTACCCCGACCCGGTGAAGAACCAGTGGCCGACGTCCTCCACCTCCGTAGCGTGGATGCTGTTCGGAAACACGTCGTTCCACCCGCGCGGCGAGACCTTCATCCTCGCGGTAAGCGGTTTTGAGCCGTCGGAGATCCTGCACCACATCGCCACGGACCGCTCGGCTGCTTACCAGCACCGCGAATACAAACGGACCCGCCATCGCATGCGGTTCAGTGAGGTCAAAAACGCTCCGGTTTATAAGACAACCTACATGCGGAAGGAGTACGCCATCGGATCCAGCCAGGGCGGCCTTCTCCAGCCGATCCAGCAGCATACCTGGGATGTCACGTGGGCAGTCCCCGATCCGAAGGATGCGCACAACACGCTCTTCACCATCCATCCGTACTCGTCCTGGGAAGAGCTCGGGATGTATTTCTCGTGGTTTACGGGCTGGCTGACGGAAGGAGTGGTCCGCTCGAAAACGACGTATGATTCTCCGGACAAATGGACAGGCGGATCGCCGTTCGAACAGGTCTTCCAGCACGAAGATGCCCTGATCGCGCTCTACAACATTCCTGAGGGAACTCGTTTCCCTCATGTCGACGGGTATTTCTCTCGCGATCTTGAGGAGCGAATCGAAGATCCGTCGGGGTGGATCGTCGCCCGCGGAGGGGATGCTTTCATCGCATACTACCCGCTCGCGCCCTATGTCTGGCAGTCGGATGAGGACGGCTCATCGCGCCTCCATAGCGCCGCGCTCAAGAATGGTGCCGTGATCCAGATCGCGCCCGCAGCGCACTTCGACGGCATCGACGGATTCAGGCGAGCAGTCATCAGTCTGCCGCTTACGGCTTCAACCGAGACCGTGCCGACGGTCGATTTCGTGTCACTGCAGGGGCACCGCCTGTCATTCACGTACGGCGATACACCCTCGGTCGACGGCCTTGCAGTGGACTACAGTAACTGGCCGCTGTTCGATGGTCCGTACATGAGGTCGACTCGAGGAAGCAAGAGACTCGAGCTTCGATACGGCAAGCACCACCGTGTCCTCGACTTCAACGAGTTGTCGATCAGAGAATGGGTCGATCGTTAGGTCGACCGTCGCGCATCAGTCATCCCGGACTCGATCCGGGATCCAGGAACAATTCAAAATCAAAATTCAAAACGCAAAATGGCCGTTCGAGCGCGAGGAATTTCTTTCTCTCGCAAAGACGCAAAGACGCAAAGAGGGAAACAACGCCCCCACGCCGGACTCCGCACCCGTTCCTCTCACAAAGCCACAAAGAGTCTTTCTTACCTTACCCGGTGACCAGAACTTCTCTCACAGCAACCGTAGATCCATGCTGAGAACATCCATCCACTTGTTTCTTCTCGTGCTGGCATGCCTCGCGTCCGCGACGATCTGCCCGGCGCAAGACGCCGACACCGAGGATGCGGCGCTGATGGAGCGCGCCCGCAAGCTTGCGCAGGAGTCCATTCTTATCGATACCCACATCGACGTTCCATACCGCATGACGGAGAAGTGGGACGACATATCGGAGTCTACCGTCGGTGGTGATTTCGATTATCCGCGAGCGGTCGAAGGCGGGTTGAACGCGCCTTTCATGTCGATCTACATTCCGGCCGACTATCAGGAAACTGGCGGTGCGGCGGCGTTTGCCGATTCTCTGATCGATATGGTGGAGGGTTTCGCGGAACGGGCGCCCGAAAAGTTTGCCATCGCAAAATCGCCGGAGGACGTTCGCCGGCAGTTCGAGAGTGGCCTGATGTCCCTTCCGATGGGGATGGAAAACGGCGCGCCGATCGATGAGCTCGCCAAGCTGAGTCATTTTCTGGACCGCGGCATCAGTTACATCACGCTCACGCACGGCCGGGCCAACCAGATCTGCGACTCGTCATACGATCCGGAGCGCAAATGGCAGGGTCTCAGTCCATTTGGAGAGGATGTGGTTCGCGAGATGAATCGCCTCGGTATCATGGTCGACGTTTCGCACGTGTCCGATTCCGCTTTCTACGATGTCATGGCGATCACTCGTGCCCCTGTGATCGCTTCTCACTCGTCGGCGCGCCATTTCACACCCGGATTCGAGCGTAACATGAGCGACGACATGATTCGGCGTCTGGCCGAGAACGGGGGCGTCATCCACATCAACTTTGGCTCGAGCTTCGTCACCGAAGAATCGAATAAGGCGGGATTCAACGCCTTTGTCGAAATCGGAAAGTACCTCGAAGAGAACAACATCGAGCGCGAAAGTGAAGAGGCGGAGGCGTATGCCGAACAGTACCGCAGGGACCATCCCGCCCCGTTTGCCGACGTGTCTGACGTGGCAGATCACATCGATCACGTGGTCAGTCTGACCGGCGTCGATCACGTGGGGATCGGATCGGATTACGACGGTGTCGGCGACTCGCTTCCGACGGGCTTGAAAGATGTCTCCGCATATCCTAATCTCATATTTCACTTACTCAAGCGCGGATACACCGAAGACGACGTGAGGAAGATCCTCGGGGAGAACCTTTTGCGCGTCTGGTCCGAGGTCGAAGCAGTTGCAGGGCGCCTCCAGGAAATGGAGTAAACCACTCCGCGGTCGGCGTTGCACCAGGCCGCAGTGTAAAGCCACCAGCGCTCCGGTTCGCGACGGAGAAAACAATGTCAGGCAAGACAATACAGTTCGTGCAGGAGGTCTTCGCCCACGCCGACATCCGGGTAGGCGGCGACAGACCGTGGGATATTCAGGTCCATGACCCCGGATTCTACTCCCGGATCGTCCGTGACGGGTCTCTCGGCCTCGGCGAGAGCTACATGGATGCGTGGTGGGATGCCCAGCACCTGGACCAGTTCATTTATCGGATTCTGACCGGGGAACTCCGGAAGCACGTCCCCAGGTCGTTCAAGGCGCTGCGACTACTCGTGGCCGAGAAGTACTTCAATCGCCAGTCGAAATCCCGCGCCGTCGTTGTCTCCGACGCGCACTACAACCTTGGCAACGACCTCTTTCAGGTCATGCTCGATGAACGCATGGTGTACACCTGCGGGTACTGGAAGGATGCGACCACGCTTGCCGAAGCCCAGGTGGCCAAAATGGACCTGGTCTGCCGTAAACTCGGATTCGAGAAGGGGATGCACGTTCTCGACATCGGATGCGGCTGGGGCAGTTTTGCCAAGTTTGCGGCCGAGCGTTACGGCGTATCG
Source organism: Rhodothermales bacterium (assembly GCA_035512315.1). Classification (GTDB taxonomy): domain Bacteria; phylum Bacteroidota; class Rhodothermia; order Rhodothermales; family DATKEJ01; genus DATKEJ01. The sequence continues at coordinate 12,685 of DATKEJ010000387.1, forward strand.
GTAGTCGGCATCGGGAACGCGGTGGAACAGATTGAGCTCGGGTCGGAGATGTGCAAAGGTCTGCCGGTCGAGTTGAGGTTCGAAGACTATCGCGACACCAAGGGCTCCTACGATCGCGTCGTCTCCATCGGCATGTTCGAGGCGGTAGGGCCGAAGAATTTCCGGAAGTACATGGAAGTCGTTGATCGGTGCCTGAAGAAGGATGGGCTTTTCCTTCTGCACACGATCGGAGCGAACCGATTAAATACGGATCCGGATGCGTGGACCGACAAATACATCTTCCCAAACGGATACCTGCCGACCATCGCCGAGATTGCAAAGTCGATCGAGGGCTTGTTCGTGATGGAGGACTGGCACAACTTCGCGGCCTACTACGAGAAAACCCTGTTGGCGTGGCACGCGAACTTCGAGCGCGGGTGGCCCGCGCTAAAGGAAAAGTACGGGGAGCGGTTCTACCGGATGTGGACATACTACCTGCTGTCGTTCGCAGGCTCGTTCCGGGCTCGCAGCAACCAGCTCTGGCAGATCGTGATGTCGAAGAAGGGAGTGCCGGGGGGGTACGTGTCGCTGAGGTGACGTCGAAGGTCGAAGGTCGAACGTCGAATGTCTTTGTGCCGGTATTCCGTAGGGGCACGCCAGAGCGGAGCGCGGCGTGCCCGCGTCAACTGCGTTGTTTGAGATGCCGCGTCACAAACTCCCGATCCCTCTCCGCATTCGTGAGCACTTTCTCGACGTCGAGCAACTCAGGGGATGCCACCACACAATCCTTCACGAACTCGATGCAGAGATACCCGCTGAAACTCGACTCGGCGACGAACCGGGTGTACGAGGCATAGTCGAAGTCGGCATCCTCCAGGAGACAGATTTCGAGTCCCTTTCGACCTTGATAATGGAGGTGCCAAACCCGATCCCGCATCGCCAGAAAAGCGCCTTTCGCCCCCGTCAGGCTTGCGTCGTAAGGTTGGAAGCAGACCCCGAATCGATCCGGATCCAGG
>DATKEJ010000388.1:0-3296 GCA_035512315.1 Rhodothermales bacterium
TTGCGACGCAGTCGATCGGCACCTGACGAACTTCACCAGACGGCAGCTTCAGCGTGGCCAGTTTGCCGGCGCGTGCGACCAGCTGCGCGAAAGTACCTGCCGACCGAGCCAGCTGCGCTCCCTTGCCCGGTTTCATCTCCACGGCATGAACGAACGTACCCAGCGGCACGTTGGCCAACGGAAGACAGTTGCCGGGGTCGGGTGCGGCCGAAGGTCCGCTGACTACTTCGTTCCCGACAGACAGCTTGTCCGGCGCGATTATGTACCTCTTCTCTCCGTCGGCGTACACGAGCAGCGCAATCCGAGCCGAGCGATTCGGATCGTATTCTATGCTTGCAACACGGGCCGGGATGCCGACCTTGTCCCTCTTGAAATCGATAACGCGGTATCGGCGCTTGTGCCCGCCGCCCCTGTGCCGCGATGTAATCCGCCCGTCAGAGTTGCGCCCGCCTGTTTTCTTCAGCGGCGCAACGAGTGACTTCTCAGGCTGCGAGCGGGTGACGTCTGAGAACGTATCAACCGATCGGCCTCGTTGTCCTGGCGTAACGGGTTTCAGGTTCCTTAAAGCCATTGCTTGTCTCTATCAGATTCTATCTCGACGCATCGGGTCGGTATCACGATCAAACGCCCTCGAAGAAATCGATCTCTCCGTCAGCGAGGGTGACAATCGCCTTTTTGTACGAGCGCTCCTTTCCTTGAACGACTCCGGCGCGCGTGAAGCGGCGACGGTTCTTTCCGCGGACGATCATCGTGCGCACTTCCTTGACGGCGACGCCCGGATAACGCGCCTCGACCGCCCGGCGGATCTCAATCTTGTTGGCATCCTTACGCACCTCGAAAGCGTAGTGGCGGCCTTCCTCAGAAAGTCGCGTCATCTTCTCGGTTACGATCGGACGAATCAGGACGAACGTATCGGCCATACTCTATCCCTCCTGTTCGGTTACGCTTTCGGATTCGTTACCTTGAGTCGCTTCAACCTGTCCGCCAAGAATGCTCGTGAGCGCCTGCAGGCCGCTTTCCTGGAAAACGAGCACGCCTGCGTTGAGCAGATCATAGGTCGACGCACTCGCGGCATCGACGACCGAAACCTTGCGCAAATTCCTGCCTGACTTGTAAAGGTTGGCGTCGGCTGTCCCCGTAAGGAGGAGCACTTTCTGGTCGGCGACCTCGAGCGCGGCCAGGACGGCCGCCATGTCGCTCGTTTTCGGCTTGTCGAACGAAAAGTCTTCCAGAACGAGAATGGCGGCTTCCCGCGCCTTGTAAGTCAGCGCCGACTTGCGAGCGAGCAGCTTGGTCTTCCGATTCACGCCCACTGAGTAGTCTTTTGGACGCGGGCCGAAGATGGTGCCGCCGCCGGGCCAAAGGGGTGACCGGATCGTCCCAACCCGGGCCCGTCCGGTTCCTTTCTGGCGCCACGGTTTCGCTCCTCCGCCGCGCACCTCGCTACGCTCTTTCGTCTTATGCGTGCCCTGCCGGCCGTTTGCCTGGATCGATCGAACGTCGAGCCAGATTGCATGATCACTCGGCTCGATGCCAAAAACGCTCTCGTCGAGCGTCACCGTGCGCCGTGTGGCCTTGCCGTCGGGTTTGTAAACCTTGAGTTTCATGATCGTCTTCGTGACGTCTATTACGCCTTGACTATCCGTACATAACCGTTCTTCGGGCCCGGAACGCTGCCCCGAATCAGGAGCAGGTTGCTCTCCGGATACATGCCCACGACCCGCAGATTGCGCGTGGTCACCTGAGCATTGCCCATGCGCCCCGCCATACGCGTGCCCTTAAACACACGCGATGGATCGGACGACTGTCCGATGGATCCCGGCGCACGCTGGCGATTGTGCTGGCCGTGCGTCCCCATGCCGACGCCCCCAAAATGGTGGCGCCGAACAACCCCCTGGAAACCTTTGCCCTTTGACTTGCCCGTCACGTGGACCTTATCCCCCGAGGTGAACACGTTCTCCAATCGAATCACAGAGCCGAGCTCCACATTCTCGAGACCGAAATCGCGAAACTCCGACAGGCCCGCCCGGGGATCGGCGCCCGCAGCACGAAAATGGCCCCTCAGCGCACTGGATACGCGCTTCTGCTTTCGGTCACCGTACCCCAGCTGGACGCTCGAGTAACCGTCTTTCTCTTTGTTCTTGATCTGCGTGACGACGCACGGCTCGATTTCGAACACCGTGCAGGGGATCTGATCGCCTCCTTCGTCGAAGACGCTTGCCATCCCGAGCTTCTTTCCGATTAGTCCAGTCATCGCTGTAGTCTGCATTCGGACGGGAAAATCCCGACCCGTGTTCACGTTCAGGGTCTCTTCTCCAGGGTGGCAGTCAGCCTCAGACTGCCGACAATTCCGCCAAACTCGCCGAGGTCGATCCCCAGGTTCTGAAGGTCGGATCCGGAGAAAGAAAGTTTGAGCTCATCGTCCGACACGAACTCGTAATCCATATTCAGATCCTCGTCGAACTCATTGCCGGAGAGCGTGACCTCACCCGCAGGCGTATCGACGTCGTATTGGCCGCTTACGTTGGCAAGCTCGCCACTGGGGTCAGACACCACAATCTGCACCGATCCGCCGGCTCCGAACGTCGCCACCAGCGTCATGTCGCCGAGCACGTTGAGCGGACCCGCCGCCAGCGAGACGGCGTCCCAGGTCCCAACGAATCGCGGAGTGTCGTCTTCCGTTTCTTCTTCTTCGGTTCCGTCGCATCCGGTCCAGACCAGCACGACGGCCGAAAGCACGACTGCGAACAGGCGGTTCAGGAAGCGGATCGAGGGGCTATGATGAGTCACGGATTTCATTGCGGTCAGACCTTGATCTCGACATCCACTCCACTGGGCAGCTCGAGCTTCATGAGCGCGTCGACCGTCTTGCTGCTCGTCGACAGGATATCGATCAGGCGGTTGTGGCGTCTGGATTCAAACTGTTCACGACTCTTCTTGTCGACGTGAGGCGAACGAAGGACCGTGTAGATGGTCTTCTTGGTCGGAAGCGGAATGGGCCCACTCACGACCGCCCCGGTCGACTTAACGGTCCGGATAATTTTTTCGGCGCTCTTGTCGATCAGGTTGTGATCGTACGATTTGAGCTTAATCCGAATCTTCTGGCTTGCCATATAGGTCAGTCACTTGTCATTGGACGCTGGTCAACACGACCGTCAATCCAGGATCTTCGTTACGACGCCGGCGCCGACGGTTCGACCGCCTTCGCGGATGGCGAAGCGCAGGCCGTCTTCCATCGCGATCGGCTGAATCAGCTTCACCGTAAACTGGGTGTTGTCACCCGGCATCACCATCTC
>DATKEJ010000389.1:0-2897 GCA_035512315.1 Rhodothermales bacterium
CCCGGGGTGCTATCCAAACCCGTACGCGCACCAAATGATGGAGTCTCTCTGTACCCACCCAAACGTCGGAGCAGTGCTCCTGGTCAGCCTGGGTTGCGAGAGCTTCGCACGGCGCCGGCTCATGGATGCCATCGTCTCGACGGGAAGACCGGTAGACCTGCTGATCATCCAAAAGGAGGGCGGCACGAGATTGACCGTCGAGAAAGGCAGGAAGTGGGTAGCCGAACAAATTGAAGCCATTTCGACGACAGAAAAGGTGGAGATGGGTCTCGATGAGCTCGTCGTCGGTACAATCTGCGGCGGGTCTGACGCAACAAGCGGCATGACTGCCAATCCCGCAATCGGCGTTGCGTTCGATAGGCTTTCGGACGAAGGAGCCGCGTGCATCTTCGAGGAGACCGGTGAATTGATAGGTTGCGAACATCTGTTGGCTCGCAGGTGCGTGACGCCCGATCTGGCCGACGAGGTCGTCGCCAGCGTCGAAAAGGCCCGGCGATATTACGAAGTACTCGGCCACGGCAGCTTTGCATCCGGAAACGCTGAGGGCCAACTCACGACTCAGGAAGAGAAGTCGGTTGGCGCCTATGCCAAAAGCGGGAGCAGAGCCATAGCCGGGTTGATAAAACCGGCGGACCTCACGCCTCATGGTGGACTATACTTGCTGGACGTCGTTCCGGACGGCGAAGTCCGCTTTGGTTTTCCGAACATCGTCGACAACGCCGAGATCGCGGAATTGATCGCTTGCGGAAGCCATCTGATTTTGTTCGCGACGGGTCGCGGATCGGTGGTCGGCTCAGCGATTTCTCCAGTGATAAAGGTGTGCGGAAATCCAGAAACGTACGAGCGACTTCAGGACGACATGGATATCAACGCCGGAGCGATCCTTACGGGCGACTCGACGCTCCAGGAAGTCGGCGACGAGATCTTCGAGCAGACGCTTGCGGTGGCCGCCGGCGCGCCGTCCCGCAGCGAGGCCCTCGGACACCAGGAGTTCATCCTGACGTACAAATCGTTCGATCCCATCGGGCCGGCGTGTCTGCCGACGGTCTGATTCAGGATAATAGACTGTCAACCGCGCGCCGGATCTCATCGTAATCGAAGCCCTTGCGCAGGAGATAGTCGTAGACCCTCTTCTTGCGCCTGATCAGGTCGTTTACGCCGGAAAGCTGATCCCAACGCTTCGCAGCCAACGTTCGGACGGCGTCCTGGTCCTCCAACTGCTGACCAACCTCGGCCAGTGCGTGCTCGACCGCCTCCGGGTCGGCTCCGGCTTGACGGAGGCTCCTCGCTATTCGATGTGGTCCCCACTTCCGTGTTATCGCTGCGTCCCTTGCGAATGCTTTGGCAAATACGTCGTCGTCGACGAGGCCAATCTCACGAAGGTGGCCCAGAACTGCGTCTATCGCCTCAACCGATGCTCCATCCTTTGAAAGTCTTCTGCGGATTTCCCGTTCAGAGCGCATCCGATAAGAGAGGTATCGCAGGGCAGTCCTTTTGCACGATGCGACGGCCTCGTCTCGGTTGACGGGTTCGAGCAGTAACCGGTCGATTGCAACGCCGGGGCGGATTCCGTGCCGCACGGCAATCTCATCGCTCAGGCCGAACGCGAACTCTCCGTCGACAAATACCGACACGCGGTCACGACGCTTCGCCTGCGAGACAACCTTTGTTACGGTCCGTGAGCCGGACCCCAGGTCGTCGATGTAATCACACAGTTCCACGCTTCGGGTTCCAAGTTCCAAGTGCCAGGTGGTAGGTCTCCGGGCATTCAGGTTACGTGTAAGCTCGTGAAAGGATCGACCGCGTGATGACCGCGGGTGGCGGGCCAAGATCAAACGGCAACGGCGCTCTCAGTCCAGAAACCTGGAACCCGGAACGGTTACCAAGCCACCTGCAACCGGAACGTCGGCCACCTGGTGACGCCGAGGAGACTTGTGCGTCTCAGGTTTAACAGGCTCTCATCGTACTCGTAACCGACGATGTTGCCTCTATCTGTAAGATTGTAGACGCGTCCCTGGAAGTCCCAGCGACCTCCGAGTCCATTAAATCGATATGCGACGGCAGCATCCAGCCTGAAGTAGGTCGGGAATCTAGCCAAGTCGCCGTCGTCCGGACCACCCTTGACGTTGGCGAGCGTGGGATAACCGGAACGGGCTTCCCCGATCAAAGAGAACGCCCATCGCAGTCCTTCGAATCCGGCTGACGTTCGAACGACATGCGGCGTGTCGTATACGCCGGGGCGGAACTCATCATCGGGCGAATCGGAGGGCAGCTGTATGAGCGAGCGTGCTCCGGTGTAGCTGGTCCAGAACCTCAGCCAATCGCGCCGGTAGGTGGCATGAAGCTCGACGCCGAACGACTTTGCGGTACCCTGAACGAAATCCTCGAAGCGCTCGGGCGGCGCATCGTACAGCGCAAGGTGTGTGATCGCGGCGGGCGCAGAAGGCTCGCCTGGCAGAAAAACGTTATTCAATTTTCGCCAGTAGACGTCGGCGGAAACGGTCCAGTAGTCGCTGCGACGGCTCGTCAAGCCGAGCACCATCTGGTCACCGGTGGACGGGGCGATCATCGGTCCGCTCGAAACCATCCATTTTGCGATCGTCGAACCCAGTCCACCGTTCACGATGTTGTGAACCTGGTGCAAATACTGAACCTGACGGCTCCACGCAAACCGCAGCTGCGAGTTTTTTGAGAGAACGTAGCGCGAATGGAAACGTGGCTCCAGATTCCGTCCAACTTGATTCCCAAACCATGATAGTCTCAAACCTGGCCGCACCGTCAGCCGATCGTTGACTGACCACGTGTCCTGGACGTACAGCGCGCCGTCAAGCACTTCGTCGCGGAAAGTGGTTCTCGCCGGTGGCCCCGTCGCAATGGGTACCAGCGACTCCGACCAT
>DATKEJ010000390.1:0-3417 GCA_035512315.1 Rhodothermales bacterium
GGTTCGTTTGTGGGTACCGACTTCTGCGCTTGACGTTCCGGGATAAAACGTTCCGGGTTCCGGGTTCCAGGTTCCAAGAGTTCCAAGTTCCAAGTGCCGGGTTCCGAGTTTCGCGGTACCAGTTGCCAGGTGCAGAATCCAGGTCCTGCCACGAAGGTGGGAATATGGGTTTCGTTTGCCAGGAGTCAGGGTCCGCCTGCCCCAGATTTGGTCGCGACCTTGGGTGACGGAAACCTGGAACCCGGAACCTGGAACCTGGAACCTATTTAGCCAGATACCCCCCATCCACGACGAGATCGCTCCCAGTGACGAACGAGGCCTCGTCGCTAGCGAGAAATGCGACACAGGAGGCGACTTCTTCCGGGCGGCCCTGCCTTCCCAGGAGGTGCATGGCCGCCGCGCGCCGGTCCTCCTCCTCGATGTCGAGCCCGAGCTTTCTGCACGAATCGACGAACGCAGCCGTGTAGATGTAGCCGGGGCAGAGACTGTTGACGCGTATTCCCAGCGGGGCAAGGTCCTGCGCCCAACATTTCGTGAGGCCGCGGATGGCGAACTTCGTTGCGTTGTAGGTAGCGAAGTTAGCCTGCCCGACGAAGCCGCTGACGGAGGAGAAGTTTATAACACTCCCACCGCCGGCCTGCGTCATGTGCTCGACGGCGTATTTGGTGACAAGAGAGGTGCCCATGATGTTCACTCTCGTGACAACCTCCCACTCCTCAGGCGCAGCCTCGACGCCGCGGAAAACGAACCGGGCCGCGGTGTTGACGAGCACGGTGACGGGCCCCGACTTCCTCAAGACCGTCTCGAACGCCGCTCGAACGGCGTCTTCGTCGGAAATGTCGACGAGATGGAAGTGACAGCGCGCCTTCCCGGCGAAGTTCTCCTCATCCGACCTTACGTCCAACAGGTGCACGACGCAACCCTCCTCCACGAGCCGCTCGGCTGAGGCTTTGCCCAGGTCGCCGAGACCCCCGGTGACGACAGTGACTCGATCTTTTAGACCTCTCATAATTGATGTCGGGTGGATACGTTTTCGGATTCGATCATTCGTCGATCAGGGCGACCGCGCGGATCGGCGACCCGTCGCGGCCTTTGATGTTCATCGGGAAGCCGATGAACGTGAATCGCTCCGGGAGTTCCTCAAGGCGAGTAAGCCCCTCGACGATGACCATCTCGACGCCCTTTGCGAGCAGGATGAGATGGCACTCTTTCCAGTCGGTTGACGGCGTCGGAGTGTCCATTCCGATCAGGCCGACATTCCGATCCGCCATCCACTGCGCGGCTTCGAGGGTCAGCGTCGGGAAATCACTGAAGAACTCGGGTTGGCCGAACATGTAATCCCAACCGGTGCGATAGATGACCTTTGCTCCTTCGACGAACTTGTCGGCGTGCGGGGCAAACATCTCCACTGTAAGGGGCGTCCCGGATTCCAGTCTCCCGCCTGGCGCAAGGTCGACCAGACTGGCCGGGCCGTAGAACTGATCCAGGCTCATCTCGTCGAGCGTCCGGCCGTCGTTATAAAAGTGAAACGGCGCATCCAAATGGGTCCCCTGATGCGTCGACAAACTGATCTCGGTGATGTTGTAACCGATCGACTCGACCGTGTTGTGAACCACCACGCTGATCTTCGGATCGAACGGGAAATTCAATTGTCCGTGGGCGAGCGGGTGGGAGAGGTCGACGAGCTTCATGAGCAGTTAAGAATTAAGAAATCAGAAATCAGAAATCAGAACTGGGCGCGGTTTCGATTCGCACCCTGCACCCTGCACCCTGCACCGACCCATCAGTTTACGATATGGAGAGGTCGTTCGCCGTTGATGTAGCGGACGATTTCTCTTGCGGCTAGTTCTCGGAGGCGGATGATGCTGTCGGTGCTGTACCAGGCGACATGGGACGTCAGGAGAGTGTTGGGGCAAGATCGAAGCGGTGATTTCTCCGGCAGGGGTTCCTGTTCATAGACGTCGAGCCCTGCGCCGGCAATGCGTCCGGCGGCGAGTGCTCCCGCAAGGGCGCGTGCATCGACGAGTCCGCCGCGCGATGTGTTGACGACTACGGCCGAGGGTTTCATCATGCCAATGCGGGCGTCACTCACCAGGTGGTAGGTTTCGTCCGAGAGGCCGCAATGCAGTGAGAGGACGTCGGCTCGGCGGAACGCCTCATCGAGGCTGAGCCTCTTAACTCGCAGGTCATTGAACACTTCATCTGGTACATTCGGATCGACGGCGGCCAGCCTGAACCGGAATCCGCGCGCTCTTTCGAGAACCGCCTGCGCGATGCGACCGAATCCGACCGTGACGAAGCTCTGACTCCTGAACGCGGAGATCGGGCGATCGGGCGTGATGCTCCACTGGCCGCGCCTGGTTCTGGAATCCGTCTGACCAACCTGACGCAGCAATGAGAGTGCCAGGGCCATGGTGTGATCGGCGACCTCGTCGGTGCAATAGTCGGGTACATTGCAGACGTCGATGCCCCTTTCTCGAGTGGCTTTGAGATCGACATTGTCGACGCCGATGCCGATTCGGACAATCAGCCTGCACTTCGGCGCCAGGGAGTCGATAACCCTGGCCGTTATCGGCGCCCATTGGACGAGCAGAGCGTCGGCCTCCCTGGAGATGAAGAGGACCTCCTCTTCCGTTTTGCACTGATGCGCGATGAGCTTGCCGCCCGCCGCCTCCACCAGCTGGCGCTCGATCTCCGTATCTCCGAATCCGTTGTCGGTGTAAACGACGTTCAAATTGACGGCACTCCTATGCTTCGATCGTAATCACTGCTTTGATGTTGCGACGCATCGGATCGAGCTGGCGCAGGAAGGCATCGGCCGAATCCTTAAGAGAGTACGTGGTTACCCAGGAACTCACATCGACGCTTCCGTCGGCCATCATAGCGAGTGCCCTTTCCATATCCTTGCCTGTCGCCCCGTAAGATCCGGTGATCGTCTTCTCACGCAGCGTGACAGGATAGGTAGAAAGCGGGCATTCGTCGACACCAAGTCCAATCCACACGATCAAGCCCTCATCGCGACACGCTTCGATGGACATCGACTTGGTGACTCCGGTTCCCGCCGCATCGACCACGACGTCGAATCCCATCCCGCCGGTGAAGTCCTCTGCAAGCAGTGCCAGATTACCCCGGTTGGAGGTGATTGCCGCTTCTGCGCCGACCGAACGTGCGGCATCCAGCCGCTGAAGATCGACGTCGACGACTGCAACGGGAATTCGGAGCAGTACTCTGACGGCCTGCAGGACCATGAGCCCGATAGGTCCGGCGCCGATTATCAGCATCGACTCGGGTTGATGGTGTCTCACACGCTCGACAACATGCACCCCGTTTCCGAGCGGTTCGGCGAGACCCGCCCATGCGGCCGGAATGTTCTCGGACCAGGCCATCAGACACGATGCCGGCGCGGTGACGAGTTCA
>DATKEJ010000391.1:0-2944 GCA_035512315.1 Rhodothermales bacterium
CGCCGACTATTCTACAGTGCCCTCCTGTCCAGTTTAGCCTACAGCGCACAGCCCTCTGCTGCACAGGTCAGGCCGGATGAGATCGCCCGCATTCGGCAGGAGGTCCGTCGTGCTGAGGAAAGCTCGGCGAGGGCCGCCAGAGAATGGGCGGGCGTCCGTCGACTGCCCAACCGCGTATCGCAACGCAATGGAACGCTCATAGAACTCGTGGGGATGTCCGGCAGGAGGCCTCTCTATCTAACGCAGACAAACGAGCTTGCCGCCGCTCTGACGGGCACACTGTATATGCATCCCGGCGGGCGACTCGGACTGGATCTCACAGGAGCCGGACTTGAAATCGGAATCTGGGATGGGGGCCGAGCACGAACCGATCACCAGGAGCTAACAGGGCGCGTGGTGAATCCCGACAATTCCGCCGTCGACGATCATGCCACCCATGTCGCCGGCACTCTGGCGGCGACGGGCATCGATACCAGGGCCCGCGGCATGGCCTACGAGAGCTCGGTCCGCTCTTACTCGTGGGTGAACGATGCGACGGAGATGACGAACGAAGCCGACCGTGGGCTGTTGCTATCAAATCACTCCTATACCGTCATAGCCGGCTGGTACTTCGGAGACATCGAAGACGACGGCGACAAGTGGTACTGGCTCGGTGATCCAACGATCGACGCGCGCGAGGACTACATTTTCGGCTGGTACGATCTTGGCGCCGTTCAATTCGATCGTGTTGTGTACACCGGTCCATATTTTCTTCCTGTGGTCGCCGCAGGCAACGAGCGCGTCGATCGAGGACCTCGGACAGGGACCTATCGTGCCCTCGATGAGAGCGGCAATTTCAAAACATACGATGTAAGCGCCCGGCCGATTCCAGCCGACGGCAGTGTCGGCGGCTTCGATACGATAAGCGGCGCGGGCCTAGCAAAGAACGTGCTGACAGTTGGTTCGGCGGCTATAAGCGACGTCGACGGCAGTCTGAAGCTCAGCAATTTCAGCAGCTTCGGCCCCACGGACGACGGGCGTATCAAGCCCGACCTGGTGGGACTTGGAGAACAAGTCTACTCGCTGGCTTCCAGCGACACCGATGCCTATCAGCTATCCAGCGGCACATCCATGGCGGCACCGAACGTCGCGGGATCGCTCCTTCTCCTGCAGGAGCATTACCACAACGTATTCGGCAGCTACATGAGGGCGGCGACTCTGAAGGGTCTCGCGATCCACACGGCGACGGACCTGGGTCTTTCGGGGCCGGATTATTCGACGGGCTGGGGGGTGCTCAACACCGAAGCCGCCGCAATTCACGTTACATCATCCATGACGAATCCTGCAGGATTGACCGAGGCGTTTCTCTCGGAGGGGTCGACGTTCCTTCAGGAAATCACCGTCGATCAACCAGGTCCCGTTCGCATAACTCTTTCGTGGACGGATCCTCCCAGTCTCCGCCATCCCCTTTCCGGGCCGGCGTCCCTTAACAACCCGACGCCGCATCTGAAAAATGACCTGGATGTGCGCCTGATACATCGTTCCAGCGGTTCGGCGTACGAACCGTTCGTGTTGGATCCCGCTGATCCACAGCGCGCCGCCATTACCGGCGATAACAGGCTCGATCCCCTCGAACAAATTTATGCACCTCAGGCCGATACCGGGTCCTACCTGGTTCAGGTTACCCACAAGGGAAATTTATATGGGGGCGTCCGGCAGGCCTTCTCACTCGTCGTCTCCGGCGGGCGCGATGATTCCGTGCCTGTGGGCATCTCGCATTTCCATGTCGAGGCCACGCTCGATGGGGTCACCCTTACGTGGGCGACGCTCTTCGAAAACCGTCCCGGCACGTTTGTGATCGAGCGTGCACAGGCTCCGGAGAGCTCGGCGAAAGCTCTAGGTGACGATCGTTTCGTCGCCGTCGGGATGCTCGACGCTCCGGCCTCGGGAGCGAGAGAGTATTCGTTTACCGATCCGTGGAGTATTTCGGGCCGATACGTCTACCGGATTGTTCACGACGACGGGCTGGTACGATATGTCGCCGGAAGCACAAACGTGAACCTCGCGCCGCCGGATGATTATGACGTGGTTTCAATATATCCGAATCCCTTCCGTGACGACGCTACGATGGTTTTCGACCTGCCGAAGACACAGTTTGTCAAGGTGGAGGTGTACGATGCAATCGGGCGGCGCATGGCGCTGCTCCATGAGGGCGTGCTCACGTCGGGGCGCCACCGGCTGAATCTGGCCGGTGGCAATTGGCCTCCAGGTGTGTATTTTGCACGCGTGGCCACTCCGAACGGCGTGACAGGAAGCAGAATGGTTCTCGTCAAATGATGCAGTACCTCTTCGTCACTAAACGCCCGGATGATCTTTACGTATAAGGCCGGAAGAGAGATTACGAAATGGAGCCCAGCACTCTCATCGGAATAGCGATCGCCGTAGCGTACTTCGTCATCCAGGCACTCGGACGAAAGCGAAGATCGTCCCCGCCGGCGGAAACCAAACGCCGAGAATCGCAGGCCCCGCCTGAGAACACGGAACTGGATGAGGCCCTTCGAGAGATTCGTCGAGCTCTGGGCTGGCCTGAAGGAGAACAGCCGCCCCAGGAAACCCCCGCTCGGACAGAATTACCGGCTCCCCAATCTCCGCCCTCGCGTACGAAACCGCAGACGACCCAACCGAAGGCCGGGAGAACGGAGTCCCCGCGGTCACAGCCGCAGTCCCGCCGACCTCAGCCAAAGCTGACGCGTCCAGGCGCTCTCGAAGGTCTACCCACCAGGCGAATCCCTCCGTCCACCCCCATCCCGTCCTCCACCAGATTCCCTTCACGAACTGGAATGACGGGCGCCCGAGAAGACGCCGGATTTCGCCGGGAGGAGCAATTTGAACGCATGGTCGTCCCAACATTGGAGCAGCGCCGCGCCGTTGCCGCCAAACCTGAATCGAAACAGGTGCCGGAGAT
>DATKEJ010000392.1:0-5515 GCA_035512315.1 Rhodothermales bacterium
TGGTATTCGGCCTCCCGGGCAACCCCGTGTCAAGCGCTGTTTGCTTTCGCGAGTATGTCAGGCCCGCGATCCGAGCCATGCTAGGACTGGATCCCGGCCCGGCGCATGTAAAGGCTCGGCTGACGGAGGATATCGACAAGGTGTCTTCGCTGCACTACTTCGTGCCGGGACGAACGGTGACAGACGAGGATGGGCTCCGGTTGGTCGCGCGATCAGGTACATTCGGGTCTCACATCTTCAGCTCGCTCGCCGTTGCCGACTGCATCATAAGCATTCCGGAGGGACCCGGCGCGGTCCGCTCAGGCTCTCTGGTCGACGTTGAACTTCTCGACGACCTGTGATTAAGGCCGTTCCCAGGCGGAGGGGACTCCATTGTACTCGTGGCCGCTTGCGATCAATGGGTATTTTCGACTAAGTTTGCCGTCACGCAAAAAATCGCAACCGCCATTAGCAAAGCGCCGACGCGGGGCGCGGGTGAGGTTCCACCGACCGGTTTGTCGAAGTAGCGATCTTTCGCCTCACGTCACGGTTCAGGAGAACACGACGGCCGTTCTGCATTTCGGCACGATCCACCAACTTTGGAACGACATCATGGCTGCCCGCAAGAACAGAAATTCCCGTATTCATTCAGACATCCGTCACTCCATCATCCTCGTCCTCGCGATGTGCCTGGCGCCGGCCGTCAGTGCGCAGCATCACGAGCATGGGACCGGGGTGCCCCTCTACGACAATCTCGGGAACCACCATTACGAGATTTCGACCGATGTGCCTGAGACGCAGCAATACTTCGATCAGGGCCTGCGACTTTACTACGCATTCAACCACATGGAAGCCATTCGCGCCTTTAACGAGGCTGCTCGCCTGGATCCGAAATGCGCAATCTGCCACTGGGGAACGGCGATGTCACTCGGTCCGAATATTAACCTTCCGATGGATTCAGCATCCAGCGTGGCAGCGTACGAGGCACTCCAGTTGGCCCAAGCCTCTGTTGAATACGCCAATCCGGCTGAGAGAGCCCTGATCGAGGCGCTGGCGCACCGGTATGCCCCCGTTCCGCCGGAGGACAGAACTCCGCTCGACACCGCTTTCGCAATGGCCATGAAGGACGTCGTCGCCCAGTATCCGGGCAACCTCGAGGCCAGGGCTCTGTACGCGGAGTCGCTTATGGACCTGAGCCCATGGCAGTACTGGGAGAAAGACGGGTCGGCGCGCCCTGACACACCGGAGATCCTCGCGCAGCTCGAACACGTGATCGCTGCCAGTCCGAGTCATCCGGGGGCGAACCATTTCTACATCCACGCCGTCGAGGCGGTCGATCCCCAGCGAGCAGTCACTGCGGCCGAGGCGCTCGCAGGCTTGATGCCGGGGGCCGGACACCTGGTTCATATGCCCGGACACATCTACATCCGTGTCGGGCGCTACGAGGACGCCATCAAGGTGAACGAGCATGCCGTGCACGCCGACGAGAGCTACATCTCGGACCAGAATCCTGCGTTCGGTGTGTACGTGGCGGGCTACTATCCTCACAACTACGACTTCCTGGCATTCGCCGCGAGCATGATCGGCAGGAGCGAGCAGACTGTCTCGGCGACGGAAAAGATGAATGCCATCGTTCCCACGGACATGCTTCGGGTGCCGGGAATGACCTTTCTACAGGGTCACAGCACGCGGCACTTGCAGATGAAGGTGAGATTCGGAAGGTGGGCCGACATCTTGGCGACGCCGGCGCCACCCGAGGACCTGCCGCACGCCCATGGAATTTGGCACTATGCGACGGGTCGCGCGCGGGCTGCGACGGGAGATGTAGCCGGCGCCGAAGCCGAACTGGAAGCGTTGCGGACCATCGCGAGCAACCCCGAGCTCATGGACCTTAGGATGGAATTCAACTCTTCGGGCGCGATTGTGAACATCGCTGTGCATGTGCTCGCAGGGCATGTTGCGGCCGCGAAACATGACTACGCGTCTGCAGAAGATCATTTGAGAGCAGCGGCAGACCTCGAAGACAATCTGGTTTACGGCGAGCCGCCGGAGTGGTCGGTGCCGGTTCGACAGGAGCTAGGCTCAGTACTCCTGGCCGCCGGGCATCATGCGGAGGCGGAGGCCGTGTTCCAGCAGGACCTAAACCGGTTCCCGGATAACGGGTGGTCACTTCATGGTCTCGCCGGCACGCTTCGAGCGCAGGGGCGGGAGGCTGAAGCGGATGAGGTCATGGATCGGTTCGAAACGATGTGGGCGGGCGCAGACGTGGAGTTGTAGGGACCTTCAGCCCCCACCCGAGCCGCCCGGACGCGCGACGACTTAGACAGCCCCCTTGTATCGGACGCCCCCGATACCTGCGAAGTCTGAATCCTGCGTCCACAGTTCGGCTTCGTAGCGGCGCGCGGTAGTCAGAATGAGGCTGTCGGCCATGGGCAGCCTCATTTCGAAACTCGTCCTGGCCGCGTCGATCGCCAGAGCGGCATCGACGACGATCACTTTGCCCTGCTGCATCTGAGCGACTGCGTGTAGAGCCTCGGTCTCACCGCGCAGCTGAAGGACCCTCTTGAAAACCTCAAACAGGGTGATCGTCGGCACGATTAGGTCTACGGTGTTTTCCACAGCACCCGCAAAGAACTCCGCGTTCGACCCATCGGCAAAGTATTCGAGCCACCCAGAAGAATCCACGACATTCATAACGGACGGTCCGGTTCGCGTTCGATCTTCGTGTCAATACCTCGGAGGAAGCCGCGCATCTCGCGAATCGGCCTTACGGGGACGAGCTCAATGCGATTGTCATACAGCAGGACCTCTACTTTCTGCCCCGGTTTGAGCTGAAGCGTCTCGCGAATCTCGAGCGGGATCACAACCTGAAACTTGGGTGAGACTTTTACAGTCGCCATGATCGATCGGCTAAGTGTTTAACAGGACTAGTATCGAACGGATATACTGTGAGTTGGTTTCCTTTGAACCAGGTGTCTCAATGCTCATGATTGAACGGATCTCTGAATGAGATCCCACATATTTCCGTACAGGTCCACGAAAACGGCGACCGTTCCATAGGGAGCGTCCATTGGCTCCCTCACGAATTTTATCCCGGCTGCGGTCATCGCCGCATAGTCTCGCCAGAAATCGTCCGTCTGGAGAAAGAGGAACACGCGGCCCCCGCTCTGCCTTCCGATGAATCGTTCCTGCTCGGGGTTCGACGCCCTGGCGAGCAGAATCGAGGTTCCGTTCGAACCCGGCGGAGCCACGACGACCCATCGTTTGTCCTGTTCCGGCTGGTACGTGTCCTCGACGAGCGTGAAGCCGAGCTTTCCGCAAAAGAAATCGATCGCGTCGTCGTAATCGCGGACAACGAGGGCGACGTGGAGGAGCGATTGCCGCCTTTCCGGACTCACCCTGTCGACACGCGTCTCAGCATGATGTTGAAACGGGCCAGCCTGGCATCAGGATCGTTCTCCGACGGTTCGGCCAACGATACGACTACCCTCGCCTGTTCGTCCTCCGACAGTTCCTGGAGAATGAAGTCCTTCGCGTTCAACTCGTGGCCGGCGAAGTACATCTGCGTGATCAGCTCGTGGTATCCGCGCTTGGCCACCTTGAAATGGATGTGCGGCGGGCGCAACCATTCACCGCTCGCCGGATAGGCTCCCGGAATGATCGTCCTGAAACCGTAGCGGCCGTCGTCATCGGTCTTTACCTGTCCCCAACCCTGAAAGTTGGGATCACGAGGCGCGGGATTCGAATCGTCTTCGTGGTGATACCGGCCATGCTTGTTCGCCTGCCATATCTCGACAAGGGCTCCCGCAACCGGCTTCAGATCCTGATCGAGAACCTGCCCGCCGACCTGTATCACATCTCCGTCCGCCCGTTCACCGCGACCTTCGATGATCGTCAAGTCAATGTCCTTATCCAGCTGATTCTGTTTGGGATAGAAAGGGCCCTCAGTCTGCTGAGGCGTGGCGCATTCGGAGCCGTCGGATGACGCAACGATCAGGCCACCGCCAACTAGAGCGGCGCCTGCGCCGAAACCTGCCTGGAGCACGGCGCGACGGTTCATCTTCTTTGGTTTGGGCATGTGAGAATGGGTGTAGCGGAATAGGTTCTGGTATGATACGACAGTGCAACCGTCTCGATTGCCGTCCGAAGATCCGCGGGACGTCCATCTGCGGCGCTGCCACGACGAATGAGCGTGTTCCAAATCAAGACGCAAACCTCGTGATCGATCTGCTGCTAACTGACCGTGTCTTGATTCCAGGTCGGAAGCGCGTACGCCTCCTCCACCGGCCTCAACGGCCGCTTGAGCCACAGCGGCCGTCGCGTCCCGTCCGGACTGTATTGCGCGGCGGGCCGCGTCATCGCGAGCCATTGCCTGTAAACTTCCATCGATTTGGTCGTGTCGACGAACACGTCCCCGTGACGATCGCCCGGGTGTGCTCTGGAGACATTCATTGCTTTCTGGAGCCAGCAGTGGCCTCCGCTGACGGGGTCTGGATGGACTGCGTGCGTCAGATTCTGGTGCACGCCAATGTCCTTCCACCAGATGCGGCTCGTGTCCGGATCGAATGATTTCCACGCTCGATCGCCCTGATCGACGATTCGGATCCGGTAGGTCCCATCCCCTTCATCCGAAAGGTTCACGAGGTTAGACGCCTGGCGACTCACGCCCTGCCCGTTCTTGAGCCGCCAGCGTCCCAAGTGATGGCTCATGGCGATGATTCCCGGCCGCATGCCTTCGGTTACCCAGACGGAGTCGACGAAGTAGCCGATCTCGGTCGTCACACGAGCGAGGTCTCCTGAAACGAGGCCCAAGCGACGGGCGTCGTCGGGGTGTATCCAGATCGGATTCTTGTGACTGAGCTCATAAAGCCATTTCGAATTGGCGCTGCGTGTGTGAATGAGGGTTGGCAGGCGGAAGTTCGGAAGCAGCAGCATCTCGCCTTTTTCGACGTCGATCGACGACGGATCCACGTGGCTCTTCAGCGGATAAGGGATCACATGCTCCTTTTCGGTCCAGCCCCAGTCGCGGAGCGTCTCGCTGACAAATTCGAGCTTTCGACTCGGCGTTTCGAATCCGACACGTCCGGTTCCATCGACCTCCACACCGACCGCTTTCCCGTCTCGATGGAGTCGTCTCTTTGCGTCGACGGTTGCGTCGAGCGAAGTGATTTCCTGCTCATACGGGACGAGGTGCTCATGTTTTACTTCAAATGCACCGTACTTGCGCATGTATTCCAAAGCGGATACGCCTTCCTGGGCAGCCGCTTCCGGTAATCCCGGAACACTGTTTTCGAAGATCCAGCGGTAGTACTCCTCCACCGTGATCGTCTCCCCGGGTCTGTACGGGCTTTCGAAGTGTTCCCTGATCCCGAGCGTTCCGTCGGGATCCATTTTCACAGACAGGTCAATCCAGAATTCGTTCTCTTCCCACACCTCGCCGTGATTCGCCTCGTAGGTGCGATTGACCGGCTTACCCAGTCTCTGCAACGCTACGCGGCGGACCGGCTGTCTGAACGCTATCCATTGCCCGCTGTGT